>CABUHM010000222.1:0-3116 GCA_902491355.1 uncultured Eubacteriales bacterium | reverse complement strand
GGAAAACGCGCGGGCAAAGCAAAAGAAAGGAGCCGAATTTTACGGCAGATTCTTCATGGAAAAACTGATTTATGCGGCACCGGAGAGTGCCGGAAGGGAAACGGGAACCATTGACCATCCCTTTTCCTCTGTTACGGCAGTACGCGATTGGATCCGCGCAAAGCGAAAGAAGGGCAAGCTGACAGACCGCACGGTCCGCGTCATTTTGCGCGGCGGCGTGTATCCCGTCACCGAAGCTCTGGAGCTTACCGAGGAGGACAGCGACGTAATCTGGTGCGCCGCTGAGGGAGAAGAGGTCGTGCTCGAGGGCGGACATATCCTCAGCGCCGAGCAATTCGTGCCGATCGATCCCGAGACGGCGAAATACCTGAAATCGAAAGCGGCGCGCGGCGCAGTCCTGCAGTGCGATCTGCGGGCTGTCGGCATTGATATCGAGACCCTTTCCGAAAAGACGGAATTCTTCGAGGGCGCGGAGCGCAAGACCATTGCACGCTATCCGTCCCACGACTTTTTACGCGGTCCTGCGGGACTGCATGAGCAGAAGGACATTCCGGACGTTACGGGTATCGTGGGAAGCTGGCATTCGGTGCAGGGCGTGGTCTTGCAGGGATATTTCCCCATTGACTATTGGCGGCACGAAGCAAAGGTGCTGTCGTATGATCGGGAAAAGAAAACGTTCGAGCTGTCCAGCGACGAGCTGCGCACCGGCTCTCCCTTCATTTTTTATAATGTGTTCGACGAGCTGAGCGAGCCTGGCGAGTATTACATCGACCGCGAAAACGGCATGCTTTATGTCTATCCGGACGAGGGCTTTGCCACCGAGCGTCTGGTTCTCTCCCACACGGAGGGCGCTGTCATCCGTATGACGCAGGCGCACGATATCACATGGCGCGGCATCACCGTGGAGGGCGGTCGCGGCAAGGGCATCGAGGGTAAGGGCGAACGTCTGTGCGTGGACGGCTGTACCGTGCAGAACGTGTTTGAGTGCGGCGTGGAGCTGATCGGTTGCGGACACCGCATCGTCAATTGCGAGATCCGTTCCATCGGCGCTTCGGGCACCGTGGTGAGCGGCGGCGATTGCAGAACCCTGCGTCCTGCCGAGATCGTGGTGGACAACAACCACATTCACCATTATTCTCAGCGCTCCGGCACCTATAATGCGGCGGTATCGTGCAGTAACTTCATCGAGGCGGGCTTCCGCATCTCGCATAACTGCATCCACGATTCCATCCATAACGGCATCATGGTCGCTTCGGGCGATACCTTCGTGGAATACAACGAGATCTATAACGTGTGCACCGAGGCAAACGATGCCGGCGCCATTTACTTCGGCAGATGGGAAATCCAGAATCTGGTGTTCCGCTACAACTACATCCACGATATCTATAACCGTTACGGCTTCGGCAATCCGCACGCTATCTACAACGACGACGGCGGCTCGGGCAAGGTGGCATACGGAAACGTCATGCTGCATATCGCGGGCGACGGCTTCGCGTTCGGCGGCGGCAACAACAATGTGATGTACAACAATATCATGATCGACTGCGGACGCCCCCTGTCCTACGACTCCCGCCAGTATTACGGCGGCTGGGAGCACGATTGGACCGAGTTCCCCGGCGGACTGGACTGGCGATTCCTGTATAACAACAAGAGCTATCTGTCCCATTCCTGGGTGGTTCGGTATGCGCGTCTGGGCACCATGCGGTGCACCGGCGTGGAAAACCGCGAAAGCCGTTTCATGGCGGGTGCGGTGGGCAACGCGGCGTACTACGGCAATGTGGAGGTCGCCTGCAAATGGAACCGTAACATCGAGGATCCCACGGCAAAATTTATCACCTGCCGCGACAATCATACCTACGCCTCAGTTGCCGATGTCGGCTTTGCGGATTATGCCACGGGCGATCTGAATCTCCGTCCGGATTCCCCCGTTTTTGCGGACATGCCCTTCTTTGTCGCCGTTCCGTTTGACGAAATCGGTTTGCGGCACTGATCTGAACGAAAGGAAAGACGATTATGCGTAAGATAAAAGACACCCTCACCTTGGTCAAGGACGGGGTATGCGAATATAAGATCCGAATTGCAACACCCATGGAGCCGGCATCCAACGAGCTGGAGGTGGCGCAGGCTGTCGCCCGCCTCATCGAAGCCGCAACCGGCGTGATGCCCGAGATCGATGAGGCGAAGCCCGATAACTGGCAGTACCATGAGATCCTTGTGGGCAAGACCATCCGCGAGGACGACAACCTGAAGATCGACCGCGACGGCATGGAGCAGGACGACTGCGAAATCGTTCTGCGCAACGGCAAGATTGTGCTTGCCGCCGCAACCGACGACGGTCTGTGGGCTTGCGCCGCACGCTTTGCCAAGCAGTTCGTGGGCTATGACACCGAGACCATGAGCGAAGTGAAAAAGCAGAAGGCGCTCACGCCGTCCCTGCCTTATTTCACCGAGACCGGAAACGGCGACCTTCCGTATCAGACCATGCTGGAGGATACCGTGCGCCGCACGGTGGGCGTTTCGGACGGTCCCGTGTGCTACTCCTCTCCCGCTGTGTATGAGCGTCTTTTGGGCGCCGCGCGCGGAATGGCTGCCGATCAGAATCGCAAGGTGCGCCTGATCCACAATTCCCGTCTTGCCCCCTGTAACTGCCCCGCTTGCCAAAGAGCCGCCGAGGAGGAGGGAACGCCCTACGGTGCATATTTCCGCGCCGTGGCAAAGATCGCCGAGACCTTACAGCCTCTGTGGAAGGAACAGCGTGTGCAGATCGCGGCTTATATGGAGACCCTCACGCCGCCCGCACAGCTCGTTTTCCCGGAGAATGTGGACGTTCTGGTGTGCGATCCCAAGCTGGTCTCCGCCAAGGCGATCAACGATCCGTCCTGCAAGACCAACCGCGCGTTTGCCCGCGTTCTGAAAAAGTGGACGTCCGTCGCTCGGGTTCAGGTGCTTGATTTCACCTCGGATTATTACTACTATCCCGCGCCCCTGCCCAACTATTTCACCGTGCGCGAGAATGTCCGTTACTACGCCTCTCTCGGCGTGCGCGGTGTGTATCTGCAGTGGAACACCGTGCAGGCGGGACTGGAATTCGGTCCTGCGCGCAAGAAGGTGTACCG
>CABUHM010000221.1:0-3137 GCA_902491355.1 uncultured Eubacteriales bacterium | reverse complement strand
GTCGGGCGCCGCCGCCCAAGGGCGGCGGCTGAACGGTCATCGGCGGCGGATTTCGTCTGTGCAGTCGGTTTTGTAATACTGCCGCCGATCCCTTACGCGCGCGGCAAGCCGCGCGCGCCCCGACGCGGGGCGCGAAGTCTGTGCGAAACCCGCCCTGCAAAATATGCGCTTCCTCGAAAAAGCGGTGCAAAGCAAGGCAAAGCAAAGCAAAGCAAAGCAAAGCAAGGCAAAGCAAAGCAAGGCAAAGCAAAGCAAGGCAAAGCAAAAAAGACTCCCTTTTGCATAAGGGAGTCTTTTTGTATAAACGTAACGTGCAAATGCCGCACGGCTACGCAGGCGCTCACCCATCAGAGGTTCAATGCACTTTATGGAGCTTGGAGATCCGCTCGTATTCGTTGGGATCGATGCTCTTCATAATCGCCACAAGCTCTTCATCGCTCATGGGCGTGGACTTTCCGTTTGCGTATTCCGCATCCACGCGTTCCTTCATTGCCGCGACCAAGGGGCTGTGCTTTGCCATGGCGTCGTCGCCGCGCAGTCTGAAATAGCCGTTCATCCACAGTGCGATGCCGGCAAGGCCCGAATAGGAGTCCACTGCCACCATGGCGGGGCGATGGAGGATCTTGTCCGTGTTGAAGATATTGTAAATCTCGTCGTCCTTCAAAAGACCGTCCGCATGGATACCGGCGCGGGTCACATTGAAGTTTTTACCCACAAAAGGAGTACGCGGCGGGATATCGTAGCCCATTTCCTCCTGAAAATACTCTGCAATCTCGGTGATCACCGAAAGATCCATGCCGTTTGTGGTGCCGCGCAGAGAAGCATATTCGATCGCCATAGCTTCGAGCGGGCAGTTGCCGGTTCTCTCGCCGATGCCGAGCAGTGCGCAGTTGACGCCGGACGCACCGTAGAGCCAAGCGGTGGAGGCATTGGTCACGACCTTGTAGAAGTCGTTGTGTCCGTGCCATTCCAGCATTTCACTGGGGATGCCCGCATAGTGCATCAGACCGTAAACAATGCCGGGAACCGAACGCGGCAGCGCGGCGCCGTTATAGGAAACGCCGTAGCCCATGGTGTCGCAGGCGCGAATCTTCACGGGTACGCCCGACTCGGCGGACAGCTCCCGCAATGCCTCGGCGAAGGGCACGACAAAGCCGTAGAAATCGGCACGGGTGATATCCTCAAAATGGCAACGCGGACGGATGCCGTGATCCAGAACGTCCTTCACCACGCCGAGGTACTTATCCATTGCCTTGGCGCGAGTAAGACCCATCTTATTGTAAATGTGGTAGTCGGAACAGCTCACAAGGATACCCGTTTCCTTGATACCGAACTGCTTCACCAAATCGAAGTCCTTTTCGCTGGCACGGATCCACGAGGTGATCTCCGGAAATTCATAGCCCAGCTCCAGACACTTCTCCACGGCGCGGCGATCCTTCTCGGTATAGAGGAAGAACTCACTTTGTCGGATCAAGCCCTTGGGGCCTCCCAGTTTATGTAAAAGGGAATACAAATGCACGATCTGATCGGCGGTAAACGGAGAGGTTGACTGCTGACCGTCGCGGAAGGTGGTATCCGTGATCCAAATCTCGCTCGGCATGTGCATAGGCACGGAGCGATGGTTGAAGGATATCTTCGGAACGGAATCATAATCGAACAGGTGGCGATACAGATTCGGGGTGGGGCGATCCTGAAGCTGATACCGATACGCCGACTGCTCAAGCAAATTGGTCTTATCGGAATACTCAACCACCGGGATCGGGTTATTATCAAAATATTCTGCCATTACGCTGTTTCCTTTCTCTGGAACACTCGCCAGATATTTATTATAGCGCAAAAGATGAAAGAATGCAAGAGGTTTCCTGCAAAAATATGTGAAATCTTTGGAAATCTCACGTTAATGCTCTGTCGTTTCGAATAAAAACGAGGGCAAAAATTCACGATCTATGGTATTCGTGACGTATGCGCGCAATTTTTCCACGGTCGTATAATTTCCGTAATAGGAGATCCCGTGCGCCTTTGCCTGTTCGGCGGTGTAATCCTCCATGAGCCATATCTGATTTTTGCGGAAGGATGCATTGAAATCGAACACGGTGGGGATGAACAGCGGCGACTCGATCGAGGCAGTATTCCCGTTCCAGACGATATCAAAGGTCATAATGCCGCCCACCATATTATAGTCCGATGCCATTTCCGCCATGAGATTCCCCAAAGAATAGATGCACAGGGTTCGGTGTCCGCCCTTCCCCTTGATCCATTTGACGGGCTGAATGACGTGCGGATGATGCCCGAGAATGACATCGGCACCAAGCTCGGAAATCAGGTTTGCATAATAGGTCTGCTCGGAGGTCGGTGTGAACAGATTTTCCTCGCCCCAGTGCACCGAGACCATCACAAGATCCGCCGCCTCCCGCGCCGCAGCCATCTGACGGCGGATCACGCTCTCGGAAAGATACGGCACCACAATGTCGCTGTTCGGGTCGGGTGCAATGCCGTTCGTCCCGTAGGTGTAGGAAAGGAAGGCAATGGTCACGCCGTCCTTCTCATACAGGCGCAGGGCGTTGTAGTCCGCTTCGTTCAGATAATCGCCGATGGGAAACACCGAGGACGCGCGCCAAAAGGCAATGCTCTCCTCCAGACCCGCCATGCCCTTATCCAACATGTGGTTGTTCGCCATGTTTACAATGTCGAAGCCGCAATCGATCACGGCACTGCCCACCTCCTGCGGCACGTTGAAGCAGGGGTAATAGGACAGAGGCATGCTTGCCGCCATGATATTTTCCTGATTGATAAAGGAAATATCCGCGTCGGAAATGATGTCCCGAATGCGGTCATAGGAGGCGGAAAAGTCCATCGTGCCGTTTTTCCCCAGCTCCCGCGCCTCGCGGACATTGCCGTAGTACACGATGTTGTCCCCGCAGGCAGCAAAGGACAGCCGAATCTCCTGCGGCGGTGCGGGCGGCTCGGTCACAGGCTCAGTCTCAGGCTCGGTTCGGGCGGGATCCGCAGTTGAGGAAACGGTCGGCGCGAGCGGCTCGGCAGACGTTTCGTTGCCGGACGTCGCTCCGTTCTGCATCGGGTCTTGTCCGGTGCGGCAGGCGCACAGCAGCACGGAAAGCAAAAGCAGGACGGCAAGA
>CABUHM010000220.1:0-3144 GCA_902491355.1 uncultured Eubacteriales bacterium | reverse complement strand
ATATGGACTATCCTGCCTACACGCCGTTTATCCGCGACGGCAAGATATACGGCCGCGGCTCCGCCGATATGAAGGGCGGCATTACAGGCTTCATGGCGGCCTTTATTGCAGCCAAGCGTGCCGGCCTTGTTTTCCGGAAGAGCGCCATGTTTGCCGGTGTGACCGGTGAGGAGGAATGCTCTCAGGGAACCGAGCATCTGATCAAAACGGGTTATGAGCCGGTGAAGGTTGTGATCTCCGAGCCGACGGAAATGAGTCTCTGCACGGCCCATAAGGGATTTGAGTGGGTCGAAGTTACTATGATCGGACGTTCCTGCCACGGCAGCAAGCCCTGGGCGGGGAAGAACGCGATCTATGCAGCTGCCCGCCTGTGCGACCTGATCCAGAAGGAGCTGATCCCCGAGCTGGAGAGCCATCCGGATCCGCTGCTTGGACCCGGCACGGTTTGCGTTGGCGTGGTGAACGGCGGACATGACCCCAACATTGTTCCCGACCGATGCACGATCCAGCTTGACCGCCGCTTTATGGTGACCGAGCCGCTTGAGACGGTTTACGCGCAGATCATATCGCTGGCGCAGCGCGCCGCGGACGAGTACGGGTGCAAGTTTGAATGGCGTCCGATGGATCACTCGCGCCCCTCGATGATTGCGCTGCCGCACGCGATCGACCCCAACGACGATTATGTGCAGTCGACGTTAAAGCTTCTTGAAGAGGTTACGCACAAGGAACAGGAGCCTGTCGTTTGGCCCTGCGGCTGGACGGATGCAGGCCTGCTGAGCAACTACACCAAGGCAAAATGCATTGTTGTCGGCCCCGGTGAGGTTGCCTGTGCGCATAACAATGATGAGTACTGCTCGCTGGAACAGATTTATCAGGCCTCGGAACTCTATTTCAAGATGCTTCAGACCTATTGCTGCTGACACGATTACCCTTTTGCTTTTACTCTCACTTTTTGCAGCCGGCATAACTACAAAAATCTGTAAAGAAAACGAAGGATAAAAAAATGGAAAAGAAAAAGTTTCGCCTGCCAGACGCATACGTTCTCCTCTTTTTTCTCGCTGCTGTTTTCGCAATACTGACTTACATTATCCCTGCGGGTGAATATACTCGTTATTTTGACGAAGCGCTTAACCGTACAGTGGTCGATCCGACCTCTTTCCACTATGTTGAGCAGAACCCCATTGGCCTGTTCCAGTTTTTTGAGTCGGTTTTCGCCTCTTTCTCCAAGATGGGTGATATGATCTTCTTCACACTCATTATCAGCGGCGCATTCCAGATCATCCGCTCCACCGGTGCGTTGGATGCCGGTATTGCCTCGCTTGCCAAGGCTCTGCGCGGCAAGGAGAAATTTGCGATCCCCCTGCTCGTGGCTGTGTTCTCCCTGTTCGGTTCCATCATGGGTTCCGCGGAGGAGTTGCTTCCTTTCTATCCCATCGTGATTTCTCTTGCCATTTCGCTTGGCTTTGACTCGGTCACAGGCGTTGCGATCATCCTCTGCGGCGCTGGTGCGGGCTTTGCCGGTGCAATGCTCAACCCGTTCACCATCGGTGTTGCCCATGGTATTGCAGGCCTTCCTGCGTTCAGTGGTTTAGGTTACCGCGTTATTATCAACATTATCTTTGTTACTGTCACGGCAATCTATATCTATCGTTATGCCATCCGTGTCCATAAGGACCCCACCAAGAGCCTGATGTACGGTGAGGATGTCAGCGATCTCGGCACGATCCCCGAAGACAGCATTGAGTTCCCCCCCCGCCATAAGCTGGTCATTCTTGTTTTCATTCTTGGTGTTGCATGGATGGCCTACGGTGTTGTTAAATGCGGCTTCTATTTCCGTCAGCTTTCTGCGGTGTTCCTGGTCGTCGGCGTTGTGGTCGGCATTGTCGGCAAGCTTGGCATGGACGGCACGGCTGCCGCGTTCGTCAAGGGTATGTCGGAAATGGTCTATGGCGCGTTCCTGATCGGCGTTGCTGGTACGGTCGGCGTCGTAATGGAAACTGGTATGATCCAGGATACAATCATCCACGCGCTCGCCTCTCTGATCCAGGGTCTTGCCCCGGCGGTCAGCGCTGTGATGATGTTCCTTGTTCAGTCTCTGATCAACTTCTTCGTTCCTTCCGGCAGCGGTCAGGCAACGGTTTCCATGCCCATCATGGCTCCGCTGGCCGACCTGGTTGGCCTGACTCGTCAGACTGCGGTCCTCTGCTTCCAGTTTGGTGATGGTCTGAGCAATATGCTCTACCCGACGGTCGGCTACATGATGGCCGCCATCGCTCTGGGTAAGGTGAAGTATGGTACTTGGGTCAAGTTCATTTGGAAGCTGTTTGTGATCCTCAGCGTGCTTGCTGCGGCGTTCTGCGTTGGCGCGGTGATGATGAATTACGGCCCGTTCTGATCCTGCCATCCAAAAACCACTTTGCAAAATCGATTCCTGCTGTGACCATTTGTGGTCACAGCAGGAATAAAAAGAGAGGTCTTTTCGGTGTACATTCGTGATGCTTGGGTCGAGGTCGACCGTAAAAAATTGACCCATAATTATATGGAGGTCCGCCGTGCGGTCGGGGATCAGGTGAAGATCTGCGCGGTGCTCAAGGCGCAGTGCTATGGACTCGGCGGCGCGCTGGTCGGTCATGTGCTGGAGGAGCTGGGCGAAAAGGGACCCGACGCCTACGCCGTGGCCGTGGTCAGCGAAGCGCTGGAGCTGCGCGAATTTATCCCGCCGGAGAAGGAGATACTGGTCCTCGGCTACGTCTCCGAGGACGGCTATGACACGGTGATCGAGCACGATATTACCCTTGCGATGTACCGTGAGGAAGCGCTCGCGACGCTTGACCGCCACGCGGAAGCGATGGGAAAGAAAGCGCGCGTGCATATCAAGGTCAACAGCGGCATGAACCGTCTCGGCTTCCTGCCGACGGAGGAGTCCGCGGACGCGGTCGCGCGCTGCATGCAGCTGAAAAACCTCGACGTGACCGGCATTTTCACGCATCTTGCTACGGCAGATGAGACCGACAAGAGTGGTGCGCGCATGCAGATGCGGCGCTTTGATGCATTTCTTGCCATGCTCAAGGCGCGCGGCATCTGCCTGCCCACCGTTCATTGCGGCGCAAGCCCGACGATCTGCGATCTGCCGGAGTTTTACCG
>CABUHM010000219.1:0-3206 GCA_902491355.1 uncultured Eubacteriales bacterium | reverse complement strand
CGCCCGGCACACAACCCTCCGCATACGGGCAGACCCTCACACTGAGCAGTGTGAAGCCCACGCGTGAAAACTATGAATTTCTCGGATGGTCGCTTTCCGCCACCGCCGCCGATGCCGCATATGCACCGGGCGGCGCATACGTCAATCAGACTGCGACCTCGGTGGTGCTGTACGCCGTGTGGCAGAAGGTCGGCTCCACCATTTTCTACGATGCCAACGGCGGCAAGGGCGCACCGGCGGCACAGCGAAAGCCGTTCGGCGAATCGGTGAAGCTGTCCGCCCGCCAGCCCACCCGCACCGGCTACGATTTTGCGGGCTGGTCCGCAACGAAGGACGGCGCGGTGGAATTTGCGCCCGGCGCGGTTTACCGCGCGGACGAAAACCTCACCCTGTACGCCGTGTGGACAGTGCAGACCTATACCGTCCGCTTCGACGCGAACGGCGGAAGCGGCGCGCCGCAGGACACGCAAAAGACCTACGGAACCCGGATTATCCTGCCCCAGGTGCTTCTTTCCAAGCCCGACTTTCTGTTCTTGGGCTGGGCGACCGAGCCTGACGCGCAAGCCGCAAAATACCGCGCGGGCGACACCTACACAGCCGAGGGCAACACAACCCTGTACGCCGTGTGGAAGCCCTACTCCTATCTTGTGGTATTCCGCGCAAACGGGGGAAGCAATGCGCCCGCCTCTGCGTGGAAGGTGAAGGACGTTCCCTTCCTCATCCCCGCCGAGAAGCCGACGCGCGAGAACTATGTCTTTTTGGGGTGGTCAACCGATCCCGATGCCGAGATCCCCGAGTATTCGCCGGGGGACGAGCTGACCGTAAACGGAGAAACCGTCCTGTTTGCCGTGTGGGGCAAGGGCTGTTACCTGATCGCGTATGACGCCAACGGCGGCGGGAACGCGCCCTCCGATCAGATCAAGCAGGAGGGTGAGGCACTGACCCTCACCGACAAAATTCCCGACCGCGAGGGCTACAGCTTCCTCGGCTGGGCGCTGACCCCCGATGCCGCCGAGCCGACGTATCAGCCGTCCTCGATGTGGAGCGAGGAGCGCGAAGCGACCCTGTACGCCGTGTGGGATCCCAACGATTATACCGTCACCGTCCGATACATCTACGAGGACGGCACATCCGCCGCACCGTCGGCAATGCTCACCTGTGCCTACGGCACGGAATATTCGGTGGATTCGCCCCTTTTGGACATGCGCATCCCCACCGAGCGCACCGTAAGCGGCACCATGGAGGCGTCCGATTTCACCTTGACCGTGGTCTATTTCTGGGCGGAGCGATACCCCCGCAGTGTGATCTTAACGGGCGTTTCCGATATGGAGGAAACGGGCTTTACCGTGACAGGACGGCTCTTTGAGGGCGACGGTACGGTGGAATACGGTGTCAGCCTGACAGACAGCGCCGACGGCGTGCTGAAATGGCAGACCGATCCCGCCTTCACCGATCTGGCGGGAGAGACCGACTATTACGTGTTCGTGCGCGTCACGGGGAGCACCTATTATGAGGACACCGTGTCCGACCCCGTCATGATGCACACGCGCAACCCCGCAAACGTGACCGACGAGCCGGATGAAACCACTTATAACCCCATTTTCTCCGACCCTGGCGATCTCTCGGGCTACCGCCTCGGCGCTTCGCCTGCCCTTTCGCCGTATCTGTCGGTAGGACTGGTGCTCGCAGGGCTTGCCTTGGTGCTGGCGTCCCTCATCACCTTCCGTCGCCTGCAATAACCGCCCGCGATGCGGCGCACCCTCCGTTCGCCGCGTTTTCACCACCGTATTACGTTATATAATAAGGAAGATTATTAGAAAGGATTCTTTCACTATGCTTATCGGAAATGCCATTGTCGGTCAGTCCGGCGGTCCGACCACCGCCATCAACGCAACCCTTTCCGGTGTCATCCGCGGCGCGCTCTCGTGCGAAGCCATCGGCACGCTTTACGGCGCATTCAACGGCGTGGAGGGAATGCTCCATGACCGTGTATGTAACTTAGACGAAATCTTCGCTTCGGAAAAGGATCTTGTCTGCTTGGAACACACGCCTGCCGCCGCGCTCGGCTCGTGCCGCCTCAAGCTCCCGCGCGACGGGGAGGACGAGGACACCTATCGCACCCTGTTCGCTTTTTTTGAGAAGTATAACATCCGTTACTTCTTCTATATCGGCGGCAACGATTCCATGGACACGGTTGCAAAGGTGTCCGCCTACGCCCGCAAATGCGGCTACGACATCTGCGTGATAGGCGTGCCCAAGACCATCGATAACGACGTGACGGGAACCGACCATACGCCCGGCTACGGTTCCGCCGCAAAGTATATCGCCGCCTCGGTGCGCGAAATGCTTCGGGACTGTGCCGTATATACCGTACCCGCCGTCACCATTGTGGAGATCATGGGACGCGATGCCGGCTGGCTCACTGCCGCCGCCGCACTTCCCGGCGCTGACGGCGGGGACGCGCCCGACCTGATCTACCTGCCCGAGCGCACCTTCTCGTTTGAAGCCTTTTTCCGCGATGTTCGAGCCGCGCTCGAACGTCATCCCAACGTCATGGTCGCTGTCTCCGAGGGTCTGCGCTGTGAGGACGGACGCTACGTGGGCGAATCCGCACAGTCCGGTGCCGCCGACGTGTTCGGGCATAAGTATCTTTCCGGTACGGGAAAGGCGCTCGAGATCGCCGTCAAGGAAGAGATCGGCTGTAAGGTTCGTTCGGTGGAGCTGAATATCCTCCAGCGCTGTGCCGCACATATCGCCTCCAAAACCGACCTTGAGGAATCGGTCGCCGTGGGTCGCGCGGCAGTCGAAGCCGCCGCCGACGGGGTCTCCGGAAAAATGATGACCCTCCGCCGTGTCAGCGATACCCCCTATTCCGTGGTTCCCGATTATGAGGATATCGACAAGATCGCAAATCAGGTACGCACCGTGCCCGATTCCTTTATCAATGAGGCGGGCAATCAGATCACGCCCGAGGGCGTCCGCTATATCCTGCCCATGATCCGCGGCGAAAGCATGCCCGAATTCGAGAACGGCATGCCCGTGTACTTCCGCATCCCCCGATAATGCCGAACGGCACACAGCCCGATTCGCAACTGCACCGAAAGGAGTCCGTTATGGCAGATATCGACAGTATCATGCAAATGCTCGATTGGAAGCAGAGCGCCGATGTCCAAAACGAGGGTCTGCGTCTGGCAAAGGAAGTAGAA
>CABUHM010000218.1:0-3214 GCA_902491355.1 uncultured Eubacteriales bacterium | reverse complement strand
TTCCTTGTATCCGCGCTGTCGTGCGTTTGTGTTCGTGAATGTCCGTTTTCTTTTGGCTGCCTGTCGGTTATTGCGTCACGGAGGTCACCCCGGCGTTTCGTCCGCGTTTGCCGATCCCGACGGGAAGTATTATTTATTTTTGGAATGTACCGACGTTCCGCCCGCTGTGCATGAATTCGGTTCGGTGGTGTCTGCCGAAACGGTCCGTACATATCTGGCGGAGCATGGGAAGTGTATCTGCGAAGGCGATGCGATCGAGCGTTTGGGGTCGTTGGCGTAAGGCTCAGACGGCTTCGGCATCGCAGTACGCAGTACAAGGGGAGGAGAATTCCGTGATCTGCAAAAAATGCGGTGCGCAAACCGAGCTGTTACCGTCCGGCGTTTGTTCCGTGTGCGCCGGCAAGCCTCCGTATCTGGAATCGTGGGACGCCTTAGAGCAGGCGGCAAAGGCATGCCGTCCCAAACCAGAACCAACACGGTGTTCGGCACGGGCAACCGCTCGGCGACCCTCATGTTTGTGGGAGAAGCGCCCGGCGAAAAAGAGGATCTCTCCGGCGTCCCGTTTGTGGGGGCGGCAGGACAGCTGTTTGACCGTTATCTGACCTTCCTCGATATCCCGCGCGATTCGGTGTACATCGCCAATATTCTCAAGTGCCGTCCGCCGCACAATCGTGACCCCGAGCCGCAGGAGCAGGACGCATGCATGGATTATTTGCGCAATCAGGTGCGTCTGGTGCGTCCGCGCATTCTGGTGTGTCTTGGCAGGATCGCGGCAATGCGTCTTATTTCGCCCGATTTCCGCATTACGCGGGATCACGGAAAATGGTTCCGCCGCGGCGGCATGGAAATGTGCGCCGTCTATCATCCGTCCCTTCTTCTGCGGGATCCGTCCCGCCGTGCCGACATGATGCGCGACCTGATGGCGGTCCGGGAAAAATTAAAGGAAGCGGAGCGGACGAACTGACAGCATGGATACCGCAAACGTAATCAACAAGGTCATAACCATGTTCCTGCTCCTCTGCGCAGGATATGTCTTTCGCCGTCTGAAATGGATCGATGACCGTTTTTCACGCGGGCTGTCTCAGCTTGTCATTTGCGGGGCACAGCCGTTTATGATCGTGTCCAAGGTCATCGCCATTCCGTATTCTGCGGAAAATCTGCGTATGGGCGGCTTCATATTGCTCATTTCCTTTGCCGTACATGTTCTTCTTGCCGTATTCGCACGTCTGTCCGTCCTGCCGTTTCGCGCACCGCGGGAACGGAAGATCGCTGAGTTTTCGTTATTGTTTGTGAATTGCGGCTTCATCGGCATTCCGCTCATGGAGGCGGCGTTCGGTCAGCAGGGCGCGTTCTGGTGCGCCATTTATGTGATCGCATACAATATCATTCAGTTTTCCTACGGTCTGTATCTGCTCGGGCGGGTCGATCCGAGCATCCGCATGAATCCCAAAAAGGCGCTCATCAACTTCGGCAGTGTCCCGTGCTTTATCGGCATTTTTCTGTTTGTCACGGGGATAGGGCAGAGGCTTCCTGTGCCCATTACCGACGCCATGAACACCATAGGCAACCTCTGCACGCCCGTCACCATGCTGATCATCGGCGGGATCGTTGCCACGATTCCTCCGAAAAAACTGTTTACCTGCGGGAAGGTCTATTATCTGTGTGCGCTGAAGCTGACGGTGTTCCCGTTTGCGGTCGCGCTGATCGGTAAGACGGTCGGTCTGCCGTATGATGTCCTGATTTTTGCCGTCATGATCGCGGCTCTGCCGTCTGCCGCCAATGCGGGCGTGTTTGCCGAGAAATATGACATCGAACCGCAGTTTGCCTCGCACATTGTGGGCATGTCCACGGTGCTGTCTGCTATGACCATTCCGCTTGTCGCAACGTTTGTGCAACGGATGATCGTGTGACGCGGGCATAGACCCGCAACGAATTAAAATGAGAATTTGAGGGAGCCTGTTTTTCGGCTCCCTGTTTGACGTATTTGAGAAAGGATAGCTTGGTTAAAACCGCACCGGATTTCGGGAAAGATAAAATCGGCAATATACTGATGCGTCTGGCGCCGCCCGTCATGGCGGCTCAGCTCATTCAGGCGCTTTACAACATTGTGGACAGCCTGTTCGTGGGGCACGATACCCAGGCGGGGCTGACGGCGCTTTCCATTGTATATCCGCTTCAGCTTCTCATGATCGCCATTGCGGTGGGAACGGGCGTGGGGATCAACACGGTGATGGCGTCCAAGTTAGGCGTCGGCGATAAAAAGGTGTCGGACGAGTATGCTGGTGTCGGCACGCCCCTGGCGCTTATCCTATACGCGCCGCAGGAGTACCGCATCGGGCGTCTGATGGAGGTATACGGCGACAGCCGCGAGAAGACGGAGCGCAACCTCAAGCGTTCGGATTCCGCGCGCATTTCGACTTGATGGTGAATTCCTCGGTTGGGGTGGAGGAAAGTGCGGATTTGATTTGTTCTTTTCTGCGCAGTCGTATCGCTGACGACAGCCCATCTGTGCATGCGTAAGTTGCGTATTTGCCGCACTTCGGATATGTGCGCATGTTCGCGTTCCCCGCGTCGGGACGGCGCGGCTTGCCGCGCCGTGGGATCGGCGCATTTGCGTTTCATGAAATTTTTACGCTGAGTATCGCCGCGCCGAGTCCCAGTGCCGTCAGCCGAACGGGCTGACGGCACGCCCGACGCGGGGGACTTCGCACAGCCGTCCGCCCCTGACGTTCCGATATCGAATATAAAAGATCCGTATGCTTTTCGGTTTTGTGAGAACCGCGCATACGGATCTTTGTAATTGAACGGTATGAGATTCGGGAAAAGGTCAATTCTGCTTCTTCCGCTTTCCCGAAAAACTCAGGAAGGCAAGAAGGACGGTCAGTGCCACGGGGAACACAATGGCATAGAGGATGCCGGTTCGCATGTCGGACGCGACCCCGACGATCGCAGGACCGGAAGCGCATCCCAAGTCTCCCGCCAGCGCAAGGAAGGAGAACATAGCAGTGCCGCATTTTGGGAGACGCGCCGAGGCAAGGCTGAGCGTCCCGGGCCACATGATGCCCACGGACAGACCGCATAACGCACAGCCGAGCAGGGCGACTATGGGCTGGGGAGTAAGTGACGTGATGAGATAGGACACCACGCACAGGATCGCCGAAAAAAGCATGAACCGTTTCAGATTGATGCGCGCGCCAAATATGCCGAACATCAG
>CABUHM010000217.1:0-3228 GCA_902491355.1 uncultured Eubacteriales bacterium | reverse complement strand
ATTATCCGATTTGTCAAATTTATTTTATGAAATTTGTGAAACTTTTACTTTTCGGGTTTGAAAAAAAGCAAACCCGCCCAATCGCGGTCATGCATTTCCTCTCTGCACTCGAATCCGCCGTCGCGCATTGCCGCCTTGACCCGCTCGGTCTGATCGTCGATCACACCGGACACGGCAAGCAGTCCGCCGGGGCGCACCACCCTTGCGGCGTCTGGCGCCATGCGGATCAGAATGTCCGCCGTTATGTTCGCCACAGCCATGTCGTAGCAGTCGGTCACGGCGGCAAGCAGGTCGGACTGCGCCACGCGGACATTGGTACAGCCGTTCCGCGCCACGTTTTCCTGTGCCACGCGGACCGCCATGGGGTCAATGTCGAACGCGTCCACCGAAGCCGCGCCCAATTTGGAGGCACAGATGGCAAGGATGCCGCTTCCCGTACCGATATCCAACACCCGACTGCCCGTCTCCATATGCGCCTCGAGCAGGGTGGCGCACAGGCGCGTCGTCTCGTGTGTGCCCGTGCCGAACGCCATGCCGGGATCCATGGTCACCGTGACCTCCTCGGGCGCGGCGGCATATTCCTCCCATTCGGGGACAATGACCAGACGCTCCCCGATCTTCACCGGCTTATAATACTGCTTCCAGTTGTTCGCCCAGTCCTCCTCGTCCAGTGGGATGGTCTCCAGCGTGAAAAGGCTCTCGGGCGTGCGTCCGTTCTGCTGTGCCAGGGAGCGGAGCCTGTTTTCCAGACCCATTGCCACCTCGGCGCAATTTTCGGTTTGGGAAACGTAAATGCTCACCGCCGCCTCGTCTCTCCGCGCCAAAAGGGATTCGTCGATCAGCTCCCCGTACACGGGATTGCACTCCACCACATCGGAAAAATCCTCGATCATCATGTGGGTATCCACCATGCTCACCGCCGCGCATACGGCGTCGAGGTCGGCTGGCTTACAATGTACCTTGATCTGCGTCCATTTCATATTCGTACTCCGTTCTTTTTTCACTGAATCTGTATGTTCCCTGCACATTCTGCCGTGTGCGTCCGTTTTTCGCCGTTCTTTTGCCCTCGGAACGCCGACGTGCGACCTCCCGAAAACAAAAGGACGGCGCCGGAGCACTGCACGGAGAGTCACTTTTCCCTGTCCTCTCCGCCGTGCCCGGCGTTGTCCGCTGTGCGGCGCTGTCACCCCACGGTCAAATCGGTTCCGCGCGGCATCGCCTTATTTTTTCTTTCCGAACCATTTTTCCCCGAAGGTGCGCCGACGTGCGTAATTGCGGTCGCCGCATTTCTCCGCAAACTGACGGAGAAGCTCCTTCTGCTCCCCGTTAAGGTTGGTAGGCACCTCCACCGTGACCGTGAAGATCAGGTCGCCGCGGGAGCGTGAGTTTTTCAGGCTCTGGATGCCTTTACCCTTGATGGTGAAGCGGGAGCCGGTCTGCGTCCCCTCGGGGATGGTGTACTCGGTCTCGCCGTCAAGCGTGGGCACCTTGATGGATGCGCCCAGGGCCGCCTCGGCAAAGGTGACGGGCACATCGCAGAGAATATTGTAGCCATCCCGCTCGAAAACGGGATGAGGACGAACCGAGATCGCCATGATCAGATCGCCTGCCACACCGCCGTTTCTGCCTTCGTTGCCCAGTCCGCGGTTGGCGATGTTCTGACCGTCGTCAATGCCGGCAGGAATCTTGACCTCAATGGTCTTTGTCCTGCGCACATAGCCCTTGCCGTTGCAGTTGGAGCAGGGGGTTTTGATGATCTTGCCCGTGCCCCGGCAGGCATCGCATGCGCGGGTGGTCTGGAACATGCCCAGTGCCGTGCGCTGTGTCACGCGGACAGAGCCTGTGCCGTGGCATGCCGAGCAGGTCTCGGCAGAGGTGCCGGGCGCGGCGCCCGAGCCGTGACAGTCCGAACACTTTTCCACACGGTTGTAGCGGATCTCCTTTTTACAGCCGAACGCCGCCTCCTCAAAGGACAGCGTCAGACGGTACAGAATGTCGTCGCCGTCAACGGGCGCATTCTGACGGGCGGTGCCGCCGCCCTGACCGCCGAAAAAGCTGGAAAAGATATCGCCGAAGTCAAAGCCGCCGAAGCCTCCCTGACCGAAGCCGCCCTGTCCCGCGCCGCCGCCCATGGACGGATCCACGCCCGCAAAGCCGAACTGATCGTAGCGGGAACGCTTCTCGGAATCGGACAGAACGCCGTATGCCTCATTGACCTCCTTGAACTTGACCTCGGCTTCCTTATCGCCGGGATTCATGTCCGGATGGTACTTTTTTGCCAGCGACCGATATGCTTTTTTGATCTCATCGTCCGACGCGCCGCGGCTCAGCCCCAGCACCTCATAATAGTCACGCTTTTCGTTTGCCATAGTATCTGATTCTCCTCAGCGGCAGTACCCAAATCGGGGGCTGTCAAAAACTTCGTGTTTCTGACAGCCCCTCAAAAACGTCGGTCGGATGCCGGCGTTTTTGATGCGAACTCGGTCGTTTTTGCCCCGCGCCCTTATTATTCAGGCTTTTGCGGCAGCAAGACGGCGGCGTTCCTACGCCGGGACCGACGCGCCGATCCGGTTACGGCTTTCGTCATTATTTATCGGTCTTATCCTCAAAATCGGTGTTATAGTAGGTGTTGCCGTCCTGACCGCCCTGTGCGCCGCCGTTCGGGTCGCCCTGCGCACCCTGTGCGCCCTGTGCGCCCGCCTTCTGTTGATACAGCTTCTCGGACATTTCGTAGAATTTCTTCTGCAGTGCCTCGGTGTCAGCCTTGATGGCGTCGGTGTTGTCGCTCTTTACAGTCTCTTTCAGGTGATCGATTGCGGCACAGATGTCGGACTTCTCACCGTCGGAGATCTTGCCCTCCAGCTCGGTCAGAGTCTTTTCACTCTGGAAGATCAGGCTCTCCGCCTGGTTCTTGACCTCAACGGCTTCCTTCTGCTTCTTATCCTCCTCGGCGAACTTCTCGGCATCCTTCACGGCACGGTCGATATCCTCCTTGCTCATGTTGGAGGACGACGTGATGGTGATGTGCTGCTCACGTCCGGTGCCCTTATCCTGTGCGGTCACGTTGACGATACCGTTCGCGTCGATATCAAAGGTGACCTCAATCTGCGGGACACCGCGGGGTGCGGAGGGAATGCCGTCCAACACGAAGCGCCCCAGAGAGGTGTTGCCTCTTGCCATATCGCGCTCGCCTTGCAGCACGTTGATCTCCACGGAGGTCTGACCGTC
>CABUHM010000216.1:0-3235 GCA_902491355.1 uncultured Eubacteriales bacterium | reverse complement strand
TCTCGCGTGACAATGCCTCCGGAAGCGCCTGAGCGACGTCGCCCAGACCTCCCGATTTGATATAGGGAGCCGCCTCGCTGGCGGCAAAGAGAATTTTCATGCGGTCTCTCCTTTGCCGATGATCACGGGATTCTCGCCAGAGCCGATCAATACCGTGCCGGGGGAAACCTCGACGTTCTTATCGAGGATGACATTTTCCAGCCGTGCCCCTTCGCCCACGGTACAGCTCTGCATAATGATGCTGTTTTTCACATGCGCGTTGCGCGCGATGGTCACGTCGCGGAAGAGCACGGAATCCTCCACTGTGCCGTGGATGTGACAGCCGTCCGCCACGATGCAGTCAAGCGCAGCGGCGTTGTGACAGTAAAACGTGCGGATCTCGTCGCGCACCTTGGTGTAAATGGGCGCTTCGGGAAGGAACAGTCCGTTGCGCACCTCGGATTCCCGCAGACGCATATTGTTGCGGAAATAGGACGGAATGCTGTGGTTGCGCAGGGTGACGCCGTCGAAGCGGTACAGACCCACGCGGATACGCTTTTCGTTGAAGTAACGCTGAATATAGTCGCTCTCCAGATAATACAAGCCGCGGGCGGCGCACTCGCGCACCACCTCAATGAGGTCGAGACGGCGCATAATGAACATGCCCAGTCCGAGATAGGTGGACTGATCGGTGTGATAGTGCAGTGCGATCTCGGTCACGTTGCCGTCCGGCTCTGCGCGCATGATCATGTCGCCCTCAAAATTGTTGCTGTGATCGCGGTTGGCGACCACGGTAATATCGAATTTTCCCTTCTTGTGGAAATCCAGAACCTTTCGATAGTCGATATTGCACAGGGTCGTGCAATCGGACATCACCACATAATCCTCAAGGCAAGCCTCCAAGAACGGCATGGCGACATTCAGCGCCTCCAACTTGCCGCGATAGATGCCCGTGTTGCCCGAAATGAAGGGAGGCAGGAAGAACAAACCGCCGTTTTTGCGGTTCAGATCCCATTCCTGACAGCTTCCGAGGTGATCCATAAGGGAACGGTAGTTGTATTTTGTAATCACACCGATGGTGTTGATGCCCGAATTGACCATATCGGACAGGACGAAGTCGATCTGACGGTATCTTCCGCCGAACGGCACGGAAGCAACAGTGCGGTGAGAGGTCAGCTCACCGAGGGAGCTGTCGTAGATGTTGGAAAAAATGATACCCAGCATAGTCTCATACCTCCTTACAGAACGCTTGCGGGGGGCACCACGGAATTGCGCTCCACGGTTTTTCCCTTGCCCAGTACGGCAAGCGCCCACTGCTCGTTCTCGTAATATTTCGGATCGTCCCCGAATTTCACATTGTCGCACAACTCGGTCTCTTCCCCGATGATCGCATAGCGGACGCAACAGCCGTTGCCGATCCGCGCATCGGGCATGATCACGGAGTTCTCCACCACCGCGTCCCTGCCGATGTAGCAACCGGTGGAGATCACGGAGTTCACCACACGCCCGTAGACCTCACAGCCCTCCGCAATGTAGGAATTCTCCACCTGTGCGGTGCGGCAGATATAGGTGGACGGCTTTGCGTAGTTTCGCGCGTAGATGCGGAAGCGGTCGTCTTTCAGCTTAAGCGTGCAGTTCGGATCGAGAAGATCCATGTTGGCTTCCCACAGGGACTGAATGGTTCCCACGTCCTTCCAGTATCCGGTAAAGCTGAAAGCAAACAGACGCTTTCCGTCGCGCAGGAGCGCGGGAATCACGTTTTTGCCGAAGTCCTTATCGGACTTGGGGTCGTTCTCGTCGGCGATGAGGTACTCCCGCAGGACGCTCCACTTAAAGACGTACACGCCCATGGAAGCCTTGGTGGACTTGGGTTGCTTCGGCTTTTCCTCGAATTCGTAGATCGAGCCGTCCTCACGGGTGTTCATGATGCCGAATCGGGACGCCTCGGACAGCGGAACGTCCAGAACGGCAATGGTGCAGTCGGCGTTCTGCTCGCGATGAAATTCCAGCATTTCGCGGTAATCCATTTTGTAGATGTGGTCGCCCGACAAAATGAGGATGTCCTCGGGATCGTAGCGTTCGATAAAATGAATGTTCTGATAAATGGCGTTCGCCGTGCCGCAGTACCACGAGGAATTGCCGCTTGTGGAATACGGCGGCAGAACATGTGCCCCGCCGTGATTGCGGTTCAGACCCCACGGCTGACCGTTTCCGATATACTCGTTCAGCTCCAAGGGCTGATACTGTGTGAGAATGCCGACCGTGTCAATACCGGAATTGACACAGTTGGACAACGGAAAGTCAATGATCCGATATTTACCGCCGAACGGCACGGCGGGCTTTGCGGTGTTTTCGGTGAGGACCTTGAGGCGGCTTCCCTGTCCGCCCGCCAAGAGCATGGCAATGCAGTGATTCTTTTGCGTAATCATGTTTCTAACCTCCCTGTCTGACATCGGTATAATGCTGTCGAATATTGCAACGGAAATATAAAATAATCAGGATTTTCTGCGGTAGAACTGGACGGAAAGGGGCGGCACGGAGAACGAGCCGGAATACGGCAGGCCGTGCATGGATTCCCGCTTTGCGCGAACCGGGTGCACCTCGGTCCCGCCGCCGCCGTATGCGGGATCGTCGCTGTTGAGCAGGACCTCATACGTTCCCGCGCGCGGCAGACCGATGCGGTAATCCGGATGATGCACCGGACAGAAATTGCAGATGACGATGACCTCGGTATTCCCGCACATGCGGCGGAACACGACCACGCTCTGCGTGTTATCGTCGCACACGATCCACTGGAATCCGCCCCAGTCGGTATCGTTCTGCCAAAAGGCGCGGTGACGGAGATAAGTGTGGTTGAGGGTTCGCACAAAATCCGAGAGCTGGCGGTGACGATCATAGTCCAGCAGGAGCCAGTCCAGAGAATTGCGGAAATTCCATTCGATAAACTGCCCGAATTCGCAACCCATGAACAGGAGCTTCTTCCCGGGATGCGCCATCATATAGCCGTACATCACGCGGAGATTGGCGAATTTCGCGTCGTAGTCGCCGGGCATCTTGTTGATGAGGGAGCATTTCCCGTGCACCACCTCGTCATGGGAGAACGGAAGCACAAAATTCTCGGAAAACGCATAGGTGAGCGAGAAGGTCAGCATATCGTGTCTGCCCGAGCGGAAAAGCGGATCGGCGGACATATAGCGGAGCATATCGTTCATCCAGCCCATGTTCCACTTGAAGTTGAAGCCCAGCCCGCCGAGAT
>CABUHM010000215.1:0-3239 GCA_902491355.1 uncultured Eubacteriales bacterium | reverse complement strand
TCCTCTTCGGCTTCGGGCGACTTGATCTCGTCAAGATTTTCCAAGCCCGCCTCGTCCATCAGCTCCAGGAGATGACGGTCAGCCTCGGACGCCGCCGCCAGAACCTCATCCTTTTTGCCGATGAAGCACAGCTCCAGTCCCGTCATGGGGCAGGAATAGGTCAGGACGCGGTTCGCGAAAAACGTGCCCGCGCCGAGCACAAAGGTGTGGGGCTTCCGGCAAACCAGACACGGCGTGGTGATACGGATCTTGCGATCTGAGGTGTAGGAGATCTGAAGCTCGCTTTTTTTGCACCCGCATTTCAGGCGGATGAGGTCACCCGATAGGGCGAAAACGCCCACAACGCTCACTGTGGTCTGACCGCAATGGGGGCAACGGTATGCCACGGTCGTTTCCCGACTATCCAAAATCATGCGTTTTCCTCCGTGTCATACGCAACGGTCAGCCCTGCGGTGCAGTTGCCCTCGGGCAGATCTTTCTTTCTGAATTTGTGTTGACTGAATTTTGAGCCTTCGCCCAGCAGAACGATCTCTCCGTACTCGGACGGGACTTCGTCTCCGTCCCGCTGATAGCCGAAGCGCAGGGTCACTTTCCTGCCGCGAAGCTCCTCGGCGCCGTCAAAGACCATGCGCAGGTAATGGTGTCGGGTCTTTTCAAAGTGGACGTAGCTCGGATTTTCCAGAACAGTGCCGTCCTCCAGATGCAGGGTATAGGAAAAGCAGTCCCATTCGGGCACGGCATCCAGAGAAAAATCGTCCTTGGCGTGGGACAGGGTGCTTTTGTTGAAGCGCACCGTGATCTCGAGCTGATTTGCGGATTGCAGATAGACAAGGTTGCTGACAAAGAAATTGCCGTTGCTTGTGTATTCGGGACTGACCTTGGAATCGTATGCGAAAAACGCATCCGGATCTTCGCGATAAAGACGAAGCGCTTCCTCGGTCCACACATCCTGCTTTGCCGCCGCCGGATCGCGGTTGGTGATCAGAATGGCTATGCCGCCCACATACACAAGGAGGACGAGCATCAGGAAAAACCATTTGATGGCTTTTTTGATAACCGTCATGAGACTACCGCCTATCATTAACATATAGTTCCGCCGGAACTTAGAGTTCATTATAGCATATAAAGCGGCGATATTCAAGGAAGGATAAAGAAATTTTACACTTTTATTGCCAAAAAACTTGAAATTCACACCGAATCTGTGTTATTATAATATGAATCAGTGTAGCAACTTGATCGTTGAGCCGATGAAACGGCAGAAAAAAGAGGAATTTTTATGACAGAATACAGAATTTCGGACAAGATGGTGGATATGAAGCCATCCGCGATCCGCGAAATTTTTAAGAGCCTGAGCGATCCCGAGATCATCGCGTTTGCCGCAGGCAATCCCGCACCCGAGTCCTTTCCCGTGAAGGCGATCTCTGCGTTCAGCGAAGAGATCTTCCGCGACCGTCCCGTGCAGGCACTGCAATACAGCATTACCGAGGGTTATCCCGCGCTCCGCGATGCGGTGAAGCGCCGTCTGCGCGACCGCTTTCACACGGGTACGGAAAATGACGATACCATCATCGTGTCCGGCGGTCAGCAGGGCATCGAGCTGACGGCAAAGGTTTTGTGCAACGAGGGCGACGTGGTCATCTGTGAGGAGCCGTCCTTCATCGGCGCGCTCAACGGCTTCCGCTCGGTCGGCGCCGTGCCCGTCGGCGTACCGCTGGAGGAGGACGGCATCTCCCTGCCGCTTCTGGAAAAGGCACTGCGCGAAAATCCCCGCGCAAAGCTCCTGTATCTCATCCCGTCCTTCCAGAATCCCGCCGGTCTGACCATGTCGCTCGAAAAGAGACGCGCCG
Source organism: uncultured Eubacteriales bacterium (assembly GCA_902491355.1). Classification (GTDB taxonomy): domain Bacteria; phylum Bacillota; class Clostridia; order Oscillospirales; family CAG-272; genus UMGS2055. The sequence goes on along the minus strand of CABUHM010000215.1, from coordinate 1,392 downwards.
TGTATGATCTGGCACTGCGCTACAACGTCGTTATCCTCGAGGATAACCCGTACGGGGAGCTGCGCTTTGCCGGCGAGGACGTTCCCACCATTAAGAGTATGGATACCGAGGGCATCGTATGCTATTGCGGCTCGTTCTCCAAGATCCTGTCTGCGGGTATCCGTGTGGGATTTTTGTGCGCGCCCAAGCCCCTTCTGCAAAAGATCGTAGTGGCAAAGCAGGTGGAGGACGTTCACACCAATATATTTTTCCAGATGATCTGCGAACGATTCATGAATGCGTTCGACTGCAATGCGCACATTGCCAAGGTTGCAAAGCTATACGGACATAAATGCGGTCTGATGATCGACGCTCTTGAACAGTATTTGCCGGAGGGCGTTACATTTACACGTCCGCAGGGCGGATTATTTCTGTGGCTCACCCTGCCGGATACCGTCTCCGTTCCCGAGCTGGTCTCGCGCGCACTGGAGAAAAAGGTGGCGGTGGTGCCCGGCAGTGCCTTCTCGTGCGACCCCACAAAGGAGACCCATTCCATCCGTCTGAATTATTCCACGCCGTCCGATGAGCAGATCACGCGCGGCGTCCGCATCCTTTCGGATGTGATCCGATCCATGATGTAAGTGAAGGAGACAGTTTTATGGATAACGCGAAAAAGACCATATTTTCCGGCATTCAGCCGAGCGGTAATCTGACCATCGGCAACTACCTGGGTGCACTGCACAACTGGGTCGGACTGCAGGACGACTACCGCTGTATCTACTGCGTTGTGGATGAGCACGCCATCACGGTGCGTCAGGTTCCGGCAGAGCTTCGCCGCCGCACCTATGAGATCCTTGCCATTTATCTGGCAAGCGGCATCGATCCGAAAAAGAGCGTGATTTTCGTCCAGAGCCACGTTCCCGCGCATGCACAGCTCGGATGGGTGCTCGACTGCTACACCATGTTCGGCGAGCTTTCCCGCATGACCCAGTTCAAGGACAAAAGCGCAAAAAACGCCGATAATATTAACGCGGGACTGTTCACCTATCCGTCCCTGATGGCGGCGGACATTCTTCTGTACCGGGCGGACATGGTTCCCGTGGGCAAGGATCAGAAACAGCATGTGGAACTGGCGCGCGATGTGGCGAACCGCTTCAACACCCTGTACAGTGCCACCTCCGTGATCCCCGAGCCGTACATTCCCAAGACTTCGATGAAAATTATGTCTCTGAGCGACCCCACAAAGAAGATGTCGAAATCCGATGCCAACCTCAACGCGACCATAGCGCTTCTGGATTCTCCGGATGATATCATCCGTAAGATCCGCCGCGCCGTCACCGACTCCGGCTCCGAAGTGTCCTACGGAGAGGGGAAGGACGGTATCAACAACCTCATGAACATTTACGCCTCCTT
>CABUHM010000214.1:0-3243 GCA_902491355.1 uncultured Eubacteriales bacterium | reverse complement strand
GCTTGGCAAGAAATTCCGGATTGCCGCCGAGGATGATATCGGTACCGCGTCCTGCCATGTTGGTGGAAATGGTGACCCGTCCCGGTCTGCCCGCCTCCGCCACGATCTCGGCTTCGCGCTCATGGTATTTTGCGTTCAGCACCACGTGATCTACGCCGCGCAGCTTCAGCTTGCGGGATAGGATCTCGGATTTATCGATGGACACCGTGCCCACCAGAACCGGCTGCCCCTTTGCGTGGCACTCGATGATCTGCTCGATGATGGCGTTATACTTCGCTTCCTCCGTCTTAAAGACCACGTCGTGGTGGTCGCGGCGGATCATGGGCATGTTGGTGGGGATTTCGATGACGTCGAGGTTATAGATCTCACGGAACTCGTTTTCCTCGGTCAGTGCGGTACCGGTCATGCCCGACAGCTTTTCGTACATGCGGAAGTAATTTTGGAAGGTGATGGTGGCGAGGGTCTTGGATTCCTTCTCAATCTTGACGTGCTCCTTTGCCTCGATCGCCTGATGCAGACCGTCGCTGTAGCGCCGTCCGGGCATGAGACGTCCGGTGAAGGTGTCAACGATGACCACCTGACCGTCCTTTACCACATAGTCCACATCCGGATGCATGATGCCGCGCGCGCGGACCGCCTGCTGAATATGGTGGGCAATGGTCGCGTTTGCGGGGTCGGACAGGTTCTCCAGATTGAAGAACTGCTCCGCCTTTTCCACGCCCGATGCCGTGAGCACCGTGGATTTCTGCTTTTCGTCCACGATGTAGTCGGCGTCGATATCGTCGTTTGATTCCTTATCGTCCATTTCCTTGATGCGGTATTCGCGCAGGGTGCGCACAAAGCGCTCCGCACGGTCGTACAGATCGGTGGATTCGTCGCCCTCGCCCGAAATGATCAGAGGCGTGCGCGCTTCGTCGATGAGGATGGAGTCCACCTCGTCCACGATGCAGAAAACATGTCCGCGCTGTACCATGGATTCCTTGTAAACCACCATGTTGTCACGCAGGTAGTCGAAGCCGAACTCATTGTTCGTGCCGTACGTAATGTCGGCGTTGTAGGCATCCTGCTTTTCCTTGCGGGACTGCCCGTGACAGATCAGTCCGGTGCGCAGACCCAAAAATTCGTACACACGTCCCATTTCCTCACAGCCGACCCGCGCTAAGTATTCGTTGACCGTGACGATATGGACGCCGCGTCCGGTCAGCGCGTTGAGGTAGGCGGGAAGGGTAGCGACGATGGTCTTGCCCTCACCTGTTTTCATTTCGGCGATTCTGCCCTGATGCAGAATGATGCCGCCGATGAGCTGAACGCGGAAATGACGCTTGCCCAGCACACGTGTGGATGCCTCACGGACGGCGGCGAACGCATCGGGAAGGATATCGTCCGGGGTCTCGCCGTCGGCAAGACGCTTTTTTAAGGTATCGGTGACGTGACGAAGCTCATTGTCCGACAGTCCGGCATAATGATCCGCCAAAGCCTCGATGCGGTTTACGGTGGAATTGAGTTTACGAATCTGCCGTTCGCTGTAGGTGCCGAAAACAGTATTGATTAAGCCCATATGAGAACTCCTTTGACAACAATTCATTCACACCAGTATATCACATTCGTGTCCGAAATGTTTATATTATTTGTAAACATTGCAAAATCGCTTGCAATTTTCCGTTTGGTTTGCTATAATCTCTCAGAACCGAAAGGAGACACGTCAATGGCAGACATCAACATCGTTTTAGTGGAACCCGAAATTCCGCAGAATACCGGCAATATCGCACGCACCTGTGCCGCGACGGGCGCCGCTCTGCATCTGGTAAAGCCCATGGGCTTTACCGTAGACGACAAAAAACTCAAGCGCGCGGGGCTGGACTATTGGGACAAGCTGGACATTACCTATTACGACAGTCTTGCCGCATTTCTGGAGCAGAAGAGCGGCTGTCCCATGTTTTACTTTACCACAAGGACCCATCGGCGCTACACCGATGTTGTCTACCCGAACGAGGTCTATCTCCTGTTCGGTAAGGAGACAAAAGGGCTTCCCGTGTCTCTTTTGAAGGCGTATCCCGAGAGATGCGTCCGTCTGCCCATGCGGGACAGCCTGCGCTGCCTGAACCTTTCCAATTCGGCGGCGGTTGCTGTGTATGAGGTCTTGCGTCAGCGCGGCTTTGCGGGACTTCTGTAAAAACACAATCGGTTTTTCGGGGGCGGCTTGTCCGCCCTTTTTTGCGTTGCGGGAAATATGCAGTCGTCGGGGGCTTCTTCTTTTAGAAAAAGAGTCCCCCGACCGTTGTGATATCGCACCCTTTTACGGGGCAAGATGCGACCATGCTGAAAGAAAAACGTCGGCTTGACGGAGGTCGTTGAAATGGGAGAGGGAAATGCGCACGGCTCCCGTTTCCTCGCTCCCGAGGCGGCGGTGCCCGAGCGGACAGCAGTGCAGTCCCGCGCGCACGCAGATCCCCTGTTCGTCAAGCAGGTGCGAAACGGTTTCGGCGGGGAGATCGTCCCGTCGGCACAGCAGAAGAGAGCCGTGCGTCTGCCCGGGCAGAAACAGCTCGGTGTGCGGGTCGTTTGCCAGTCCGTCACGCAGACGGAGATACACGGTGTCCTCTTGTCCGCGCACCGCCGCAAGACCATGGTGTGAAAGGTAGCGGATTCCCGCGCCCAGTCCCGCAATCCCCGCCGTGTTCACCGTCCCCGCCTCATACCGATCGGGCAGAAACGGCGGCATGTCTGGAGAAGCGGACATGGCGCCGCTTCCGCCGCGAACCACCTGCGGAAGGGTCGCAACCTGCTCCTGCTTCCACTGATCTCCGAAGAGCAGGATCCCCGTCCCCTGCGGACCGAACAGTCCCTTGTGTCCCGGCATGCAGAGCGCGTCCGCGCCGATCTCGCCGATGGAAACAGGAATATGTCCCGCGCTCTGCGAGACGTCGGCAACGAGACGGATGCCGCGCTGACGGCAGATTTTCCCCATTTGGGCAAGCGGCAGGGTCTGCGGTACGATATTGCTTGAGTGGCATAGCACGCACAGGGGTCGGTTCGGAACACCGTGACGGTGCATCCGGCTTCCCGCATACCGAGCACGGCGCGGTATACGGAATTGTGCTCCATGTCGGATATTACGATATTTCCGCGTCTTGCCAGCGCATGCACCGCCGTGTGAATGGCGGCGGTCGCGTTGGCACAGAACACCACGTTTTCCGGTCGCGAGGAGTCGAAAAATGCGGCGGCGTCCTCCCGCGTCCGATA
>CABUHM010000213.1:0-3252 GCA_902491355.1 uncultured Eubacteriales bacterium | reverse complement strand
TCAGCGTGATGGCGGAAACGGGTGCCGCGCAGGAATCGTCAGCAGCGAAAAGACGAACAACGCCGTTGACAGCATTCGCGTCCTTGACCCAGGTAGTGCCGGTCTCGGTGCCAAGCGCAACACCGGAATAGGTCAGGACAGAGGAGGGGTAACTCAGCTTTCCGTCGAAGGAAAGCAGACCTCCCTGTGCGGAGGTGTTGGTCGCGGTGACAGTAACGGTAACGGTCTCACCGGGAGCGACGGTTTCGGGAACAGCCAGCGCCGTAGTGAAGCTCTCGCCCGCTGCGTATGCAGGTACAACAAGCAACGCTGCAAACACAGATAATACCATCAAGAGGGAAAGAAACTTTTTCATGGTAATACTTCTCCTTTTAATTTTTGATAGATTCTTAACCATCTATACTGGCTAAAGTATAGCATAAAGAACTTGCAATTGCAAGACGTTGCGTGAATTTTTGTGATTTATCATAAAAATACCGGCGGAAAATTTGCCAAAACACCGAAAAACGTGATTATTCATAAAACCTGTTGACAGGGCATGCTAATTTTTCGGCAAAATTTATCATAGGGTCTTGTGATTTGAGGCATATTATGGTATACTGTGTACGGAATGATTCCGAAACCGACGGTGAATTGCCGGAAATACGTGTTTGTGTCCGCTTTTCCGCGTTTTCGGTGTTTGTTCACATATACCCGAAACACGGGAGGTAACACTTAAAAATGCGACATAACATCAATCCGGAGGACACCGTTCTTACCGTTACAGACGGCGGCTGGACCGCTTCTGTTCGGACACTCGGCGCGGAGCTGCAATCCGTGCGCGATCCGCAGGGACATGAATACATCTGGCAGGGCGATCCTGCGGTCTGGTCGGGACGTTCGCCCCTTCTGTTCCCGATCGTCGGGCGACAGAAGGACGACACGTTAGACTACGGCAACGGCACCGAATACAAAATGAAGGCGCACGGCTTTGCCAAAACGCAGATCTTTTCCGTTGCGTCCCTCACGGAAAGGGAAGCGGAGCTGATCCTGTACGATAACGAAGCGACCCGTTCGCAGTATCCCTTTGCGTTTTCACTGCGCTCCGCGTTTTCGCTTTCCTCCAACGTGCTGACTGTGCGGCGGACGGTGCGAAACACGGGCGACCAGCCACTGCCGTTCCTTTTGGGCGAGCACATCGGCTTTTGCGTTCCGATGGAGGAGGGTCTGACCTATTCTGACTATCGCGTCCGTTTTGAGAAAAGGGAAACGCTGGACAACTTCCCCCTGAACGGAGACCACTATTTGGATACACATGAGCCATATATAAATAATGAAGATATTTTGCCGCTCGACCCGCTTATGTTCGCGAACGACGCAAGAATTCTGCGCGATCCCGTTTCCCGTTCGGTGCGTCTGGAGTCGGCGCGCGGCTCCCGTTCTGTACAGGTGGACTTTCCGGATTACACCTCGCTCGGTCTTTGGGCAAAGCCCCGTGCGCCGTACCTTTGCATTGAGCCGTGGGTGGGTCACGATTCCTTTGCGGGCGATTCCCATTTGATGTCCGAAAAGGACAGCTTGGTTGTGCTGGCTTCGGGCGAGGAAAGGACCTTTACCTGCGTGGTGTCCTTCTTTGCGTAATCGATCATTTTAGTATTTGCATACAGAAACGGAGGAAATGTATGTTGGATCCGATTGTCACATGTTCGGGTCTCGGAAAGCGCTACGGCGCACAGCCGGCGCTCATTGACCTGAATCTTTCCCTTCCGCGCGGGCAGGTGATCGGTTTGCTCGGACCGAACGGTTCCGGAAAAACCACCCTGATCAAGCTGTGCGCGGGACTTTTGACCCCGTCTGTCGGAACACTCCTGATCGACGGCAAAGCCCCGGGAGCCGAAACCAAGGCGGTGGTATCCTACCTTCCCGATCGCATCTGCTATCAGCAGAGGATGACGATCTCGGATATTCTGCGCCTGTACGAGGACTTTTTTGCCGATTTTGACCGCGCACGTGCCGAGGGCATGCTGCAGTCTCTCGGCATTGACGCAACTGCGCCCTTTAAGACCCTGTCCAAGGGCACGAAGGAAAAGGTTCAGTTGGTCATGACAATGAGCCGCCGTGCGTCCCTGTATCTTTTGGACGAGCCGATCGCGGGTGTTGACCCTGCGGCGCGCGATTATATTCTGCATACGATTTTCACCAATTACGACAGAAACGCCACCGTTCTGATTTCCACCCACCTGATCGCGGACATTGAAAACACGATGGATTCCTTTGTGATGCTCCGTTGCGGTCAGTTGCTGTTACAGGATTCGGTGCTGAGCTTTCGGGAACGGGAAGGGAAAACCGTGGATGAGTATTTTCGGGAGGTGTTCAGATGTTAAAAAAGCTGTTGCGCTATGATTTTCGCGATTTACTGCGACTGATGCTTCCCGCAACCATCGCGGTGCTGTGCTGCGGCGCACTGGGCGGCGGCGCGCTTCGCTTTTTGACCGCGGCGAACGATCGGGTGTTCTTCTTGAACACTGTGGTGGTGGCTGTCGCGGTCGTTTGCAGTATCGGCATGATCATTTATGCCTGCCTCCCCACCATTTGGGTGGTTTGCCGCTACTATCAGAGCCTGTTTACCGATGAAGGCTTTTTGACCTTTACTCTGCCGGCTCCCGTCTCCTCTATCCTGACATCAAAGATCATTTCGGGCTTCACGGTCATTCTGGCAGGCGGGCTGATATCGTATCTCAGCTTCTCGCTCTACTTTTTAGTGGGACTGGGGAATTATGACGAGCTGTTTGTCGCCCTCTATGATCTCCTACGCGGCTTGAGCCGCACGCTTATCGACTTCGGCAAACCGGTCGAGATCGTGACGCTGACGGCGGTATCGGCTCTGGCGGGACAGTTCCTGACGCTCAATACCCTCTTTCTGTCCTTTACCCTCTCAGGCTTGAAGGTAAATAAGCACAAGGTGCTCGTCGGCATTCTGATATACGTTGGAATTTCCTCAGCTGTGGGTACGGTGCAGAGCATTGCATCCGCCGCCTTTGACTTTGCAGGGGAGATTACCGCATCGGTTACGGTGTCATTCCTTCTTTTGTACATCGCCCTTTCTCTCGGACTTGGGGTGGCGCTCTATCTGGTGAACCGCAGGATGCTGAACCGACAGCTCGATTTGACCTGATTGCATTCCGCCGCAGTCGGTGTGGACGCATTAGAATTCAAAACATACCGTATGTGTAACCGAAAGGCTCGCATGCGGTATGTTTTTGCGTTGTGACC
>CABUHM010000212.1:0-3256 GCA_902491355.1 uncultured Eubacteriales bacterium | reverse complement strand
GCTCGGCAAAGGTGACAAAACACATCCAATCCTGCCCAAACATAAAATTGTTGTTGCTCCGTAATCAGTTTCCGGGTAAAGGGAAACTGCAAATTCCAATCATTCCAAAATTCGCAGAAAGGTCGGGTGATTTTGACGATCTCTTATTGATTGGATTTGACAAGACCCATCTGGAAGATCAAAATCATCTTGACCGTATGGTTCATTTCTTCCTGTATGATTATCGCTTCGAACGGGTGTGGAAGAACCCCGACAACGACATCGAGAAGTTGTCCCGCTACCGGGCAGTACTGTCACCCGATTTCAGCATGTATCTGGAAATGGCTCCCGTGATGCAGCTTTACAATGTATTTCGCAACCGCTGGTGCGGCGCATACTGGGCATCGAAAGGAATCCGTGTTGTTCCCACAGTTAACTGGGGCGATGAATCCACATTTGACTTTTGCTTCGAAGGTATTGAAAAAGGAAGCGTTGTTGCAGTCTCCACTTATATGGCATCTGAGCATGATAACCGCTGCGACCAGAAAATGGTTCATGGCCGGTTACAACGAGATGCTGAGGCGCATCGAGCCGGAGAAAATCGTTTGTTATAACACACCGTTTCCTGAAATGCGGGGAGACATCGTGTATGTGGATTACGAGCGCAGCTCGTGGAAATATATGAGCTATGAGAGAAATTATAGGGCAGAAGACCTCGACGCTTTCAAAATCGGCGAGACATATCGCCCCGAACGTGATACAATAGAGCCGTACCTGATCGGCGGCGCTTATAAGGGCGGCGGCAGCGCCTATGGTGGAAAGTGGCGGCCAAATCCCAATAAACCGCAAGATCAGCGATTTTTAGGTAAACCGGGAGAAATAAAGACAACATATAAGAACGGGTACCGTGTTGACACCAAGATCGGTGAGGATGGACGTGCAGTAACCGAACGGCACTATACAGATCATAAGCAACCATGGGCACATACCAATCCGCACGATCATCCAATTCATTGGAATAATCCTGCCGGATATCCAGACCCACAGCCTGCAATCAATTATCCGAATGGAGCACCAGAATTTAAGCAATGGCGGGGGGCGTGCAATATGATAAAATACACAGTTTCTCCAGATAACCCTTCAGAGCAGAATCGTTTTGTCAGCATCAGCGACTTCAAAACATGCATGAAATGGCATGGAGAGGTCGAATTCATGTGGAACGAAAATCTATATAGCATTACGCCTCGCAGCAACGGAAGAATCAGTATTTCCATGGCATACTGCGAAGATACTGAAAAACTCTGTGATACCTCCGACGAAGTTCTTGAATATATGGTTGGCTCTGACCGCCTGCGTGATGTGATCACACAGGTCACTGTGCTTGACCGTTCAATTTAGAATAAATACCTCTTGCCGATTGCCAGCAAACCATTGATATATCTGCGTTTTCTGAAATCCTATAATTACACTCCGACCAACGAAAAGTCTTGAAATCGTATGATTTTAAGACTTTTTGCAACTTTTTACAGCGAAATGCGTAGTGCGTATCGATGGCAACAGCAACGATGATGATTTTGACACATTAAACCAATATAGCAAAACATGAAAAATCCCGAAAGATCATCTTTCGGGATTTTTTGTCAGCCGCTGAGTTCGCGGCTCTCGTTCTGAATGAGCCAGCCTGCCGCGGCGACAGACCAACTCTCTTATCGGTTCACGAGCAGCTTTTTCATGCCGCGTTCCAGACCGTCGACCGTCAGCGGGTACATGTCCACGACTTTGGCAATGTGGCCGTAACTTTCGCCCCAGTAGCCGCCCCAGCGGGGCGGCTCTTCCGGATTGAGCCAGATGAGGTGATCGTAGTGTTCGCGGAAGCGCTTGATCTGGTCAAGCCCCGACCACTTTACCTCGCCAGCACGGAAGTCGTAGCGCTTTTCCATCAGTTCGTACATATCCATCAGCGCATCGCCGACCAGAATGACCTTGTAATCGTTGCCGAAGTTTTGCAGGATCCAATCCGTCGCCACCGCGTGCTCGCGGTACATGCGCGGGTCGGTATAAACATTTGAATAGATGCAGTTATGAAAATAGTAAACGTGCAGCTCTTTGAAGTGGTTTGACTGCCGCGCCGCCTGAAAGAGCATGGAGCAGAGGTTCGAATAATAGTCCATTGAGCCGCCGGAATCCATCAGCATCAGTACCTTGACGGTGTTCTTGCGCGGGCGCTTGTAGCAGACGGAGAGCGTGCCGGCGTTGTCGCAGGTCTCACGAATGGTTTCGTCCACGTCGAATTCCGTTCGGGCCTCCTGTGTCTGCGCGGAATACTGCCGCAGCAGGCGAAAGGCCATCTGAAACTGGCGAATATCGAGCACATTGTCCTTGCGAAAGTCACGGAACTTGCGCTCGCCCGCCACCTGAAAGGCACGGCGGTACATGCTCTGCCCGCCCACGCGAATGCCCTGCGGGCTGTGGCCGCTGTTGCCGAAATTCGAGTAGCCGTTCGTGCCGATCCAGTACGAGCCGCCGTTGTGCTCCTCGGTCTGCTCTTTGAGGCGCTCTTCGAACATTTTGAGGATCTCCTCGATGCTCTTTTCCTCATAGCCCTGCGTGCGCAGGAACTTGCGGAATTTCTCCATCACGGCGGCAGGGTTGTTGAGCCAGTCCATCAGTTCTTCCGGCAGCTCGTCCTCATAGGGGATACCGTCGAAGTATTCCAGAAAGATCTGGTCGAATTTGTCGTAATCCGCCTCGGATTTGACAAGCACCGCGCGGCAGAGCTCATAGAAGCCTGTAAGCGAATCGTGCTGCAAGTTCAGCATCAATCCCTGAACGAGCGTCATCCACTCGTTCAGGCTGACGGGAAAGCCGTGCGCGCGCAGCAGATAAAAAAATCCAGTAAACATGGCGATTTTATCTTCTCAACCGGCGCTGCACGGTGGAGATGTCCTTATCCTTTTTGAGGAGCACCCCGATGAACGGGATCTCCCTTGCGATTTTCGAAACATCTACACCGGAGAGCTGAAGCGCGCGGATCCAGTCGACAAGCTCCGAGGTCGAGGGCTTTTTCTCCACCGCGTCGATGGAGCGGATCGCGTAGAATGCCTGCATCGCCTGCGTGAGAAGCGTCTCATCGACGTGGTCAAAGTGGACGCGGATGATCTTTTCCATCTGCTGCTGATCGGGAAATTCGATATAGTGGAAGATACAGCGGCGCAGGAAGGCATCGGGCAGTTCCTTTTCCGCGTTTGAGGTGATGATGACGATGGGGCGGTGCTTG
>CABUHM010000211.1:0-3257 GCA_902491355.1 uncultured Eubacteriales bacterium | reverse complement strand
GGAGGGGGTCAGACCGGGAACGACCTCGACCGTTTCGCAATAGATCGCCCACGCGCCGGACTTCATCAGAAGATGCGTCGAACCCGACGAATACTCTGCACCGCTGACCCGCACGCGGGATTGCGTCCAGTAGTTGTTCAGCACAAGGATCAGATCCTGCGGACGTGCGAAAGAGGTGAGCTGAGCGTCCTTTGTTACGATCTCGGTGCGTCCGACCGAGGTAAACGACAGCTTGCCCTCGGTTCTCGCCAGTACGGCGCGCCGACCGTTCACAAAGAAATCGCGGCTCTCGATATCCTTTGCATCCGCCGCATAGATGTTTTTATCCGCATCGTACAGCGTCCAGCCCGAAACGGATCTGCCGCCCGAAAGCTCCGCCGTCTCGTCGGGATATGAGCACCATGTCACAGTATGACCGTTTTTCCCGCTGTCGCGCGTGTCGAACGCAAGGGTCTGCGCAAGCGTATATCTCCCCCCGCGCAGGTACACCGTAACATCGGCGTCACCGCGCTCGGAACAGGCTCGCGCCAGCTCCTGCGCGCGGGTGAGCGTGCGCACGGGAAGCGCGGCAGTCCCGGGGTTTTCATCCACACCCGAGGAGGCATCGGCAAACACCGTGTACCCCTCCGCCATGGCGGGTGTCCCGCTCCCGTTTGCGGGTGAGGACGGCTCGTCCGTTGTCCGTCCGCAGGCAGACAGGGACAAAAATCCGCCGCCGGTACAGGTCATAAGCACCGCAGAGAGCAGGACAAAAGCAATGCGTTTTGCTATTTTCATGTTGTTCTCCGTTCCGCCGATCGCTCGGCAATTAGATCTTTCAAAAAACGGGCAGGCACGCTATGCATGTATCTGCCCGTTATTAAAATGTGTGGGCTCCGTGATCAAATGGCGTAGAATACCCTGCCGTCCCGACGGGGAGCAGCTTCGGGATATTCGCCGTCAATGTAGCCCACAGCGAGGTGTCCGATACCCTCGTAATCGCCCTGGATCCCGAGGCTTTGCAGGATCTCTTTTCCCTCTTCGCGCTCGAATTCCTCCTTGGCACGGTGAATCCAGCAACTTCCCAGACCCAATTCATGGCACTCCAGCATCATGTTGCCCATGGCAAGACTGCCGTCATAAAGATACGTGGGAATTTCGCGACGCGCCAGAACCACAAGAACGGCGGGCGCACCGTAAAACGGGTCTGTTCCCGAGCGTCCCATGATCTCCGCATTGAGCTTCATCAGGCGATCCCGAACGCTTCGGTTTGTGATCTGCAAGATGACGGGGCTTTGGAAGCCCCTGCCGCTTGCGGCATACAGTCCCGCCTCCACAATACGGTGCAAAAGCTCCGCCGGCACGGGATCTTTTTTGAAGGAACGGATGCTCCTTCTGGATTTAATCAGTTCCAGGCATTGATCCACAGTCATTTTCCTCCTATCTCAACATTGCGGAACACAGCGGTTCCGTGATACAAACATACAAAATATGCAATCACACACCCAGACGGTTCTGAATAACCTGCGCCACCATGTTCGCCTGCTGCGCAATGATGTCCTCGTTACTGCCCTCCGCCATAACACGGATGAGGGGCTCGGTTCCGGAGGGACGCACCACGATTCTGCCGTCCGTGCCGAGGATATCCTTTGCCTGATTCATCACGCGGGAAATTTCGGTGTCGGTGTAGAACAGGCGCTTGGAATCGTTTGTCACCTTGACATTGATGATGGTCTGCGGATAACGGCGCATGACCGTGGTCAGAGCAGAGAGCGGACAGCCCTCGCGCTTGAGCATGGAGAGAAGCTGAATTGCCGTGAGCTGACCGTCGCCCGTGGTAGCAAAGTCACGAAAAATCACGTGACCCGACTGCTCACCGCCGAAGGAATAGTCCTCCATAAGCATTTCCTCCAGCACAAAGCGGTCGCCCACCTTGGTAGCAACGAATTTCAGTCCGTTTTCCTCGCAGAATTTTCCGAATCCGAAGTTGGTCATGATGGTGCCCACCACGGCGTCGTGATTGAGCTTACCGCGCTTTTTCATATCCAGTGCGCAGACAGCCATGATCATGTCGCCATCGATCAGAGCGCCGTTTTCGTCCACAGCCAGACAACGGTCGGCGTCGCCGTCGAATGCCACGCCGCAGTCCAAGTGCAGATCGCGCACCGTCTTAATCAGCTCCTCCATGTGGGTGGAGCCGCAGTTATTGTTGATATTGGAGCCGTTGGGACGGTCGTTGATAATATGTACCTCAGCACCGAGGGATTCAAACAGCTCACGCGCCGTGACCGAAGCCGAACCGTTCGCACAGTCCACGCCCACATGCAGTCCCTCCAGGCAGTTCGGCACCGTCGATCTCAGGTGTGCGATATAATCCTTTGCGCAATCGTTGCAGTAGGTCACCGTGCCCACGGCATCTCCTACAAGATGATCGGCAATGGGAAGATGATTCAGGACGATATCCTCAATGCGCTCCTCCAGAGCATCGGGCAATTTGTAGCCGTTGCCGCCGAAGATCTTGATGCCGTTATATTCCGAGGGGTTGTGCGATGCGGAGATCATGATGCCCGCATCTGCCTTGTACTTGGTCATAAGATATGCCACGGCGGGCGTGGAGATCACCTGAAGATACATGACATCCGCACCCACGGAGCAAAGTCCCGCCATCAGTGCGGAAGCAAGCATGCCTGCCGAGGTTCTGGTATCGGTGCCAACCACGAACACGGGGCGGCGGCGATAACCCTCTGCCAGAACGGCGGCAGCCGCACGGCCTACATCCAATGCAAGCTCACAGGTCAATTCGGTATTTGCAACGCCGCGAATACCGTCGGTTCCGAATAATCTGCCCATTTTTACTTCTCCTTCAATTTCTGTTACTCATTTATATGTAGATATCGGGGAATTCCCGCCCACGCGGAGCGGAAAGGAAAGCATTACGTTTTTTCAGTCCTTGGCGATGAGCGTTCCGTTGTTTTTGAGAATGGAATTCTCCGAAATCACGCCTCTTGCGCAGGTCGTGGGATATACCGTGGAGCCGCGCCCCACGATGGTGCCGGGGTTGAGGACCGCATTGCATCCGATCTCGGCAAAGTCGCCGATTGCCGCACCGAATTTCTTACGTCCGGTGTCGATGACATCCTCGCCCATACGGACGGTGACATGCGACTTATCGCTCTTGACGTTAGAGGTCACGGAACCCGCGCCCATGTGACCGTGATAGCCGATGACGGCATCGCCCACATAGTTGAAATGCGGAACCTGAGAGCAGTCGAAAATGA
>CABUHM010000210.1:0-3261 GCA_902491355.1 uncultured Eubacteriales bacterium | reverse complement strand
CGCCGCTGACATACAGTCCGAGCTTTTTCAGCAGATAGAACACGCCGCGGTGCGGGCATCCGGGGCACAGCACGGGAGGACGGGCGGGAATGTCCGCCTCGATACGGTAGCAGTCCGCCTTCTTGCCGAGCAGACGGTCTGCAAGCAGTTCCTGAGAAAACTCATCGATGTTGGGGAGCAGGTTCTTTCCGTCGACCTGCAAGCCCAATTTGCGGCAATGGGTCTCGAGAATGTCGTCCAGCTCTTCGATGACGATGATGCGCTCATAGCGGGACGCAAAATCGAGGATAAGACGGTCGGGCAGAGGGTTGGGCATGCCGATCTTCAGAAATGCGGCGGTGTCGCCGAACACTTCCTTGGCATACTGATACGAGGGACCCGAGGTGATGATGCCGAGCTTTGCACCCTCCCGATCCTCAACGCGGTTGAACGGGCAGTCGTTCGCATATTCGGCAAGACGGCGCAGACGCTCCTCCACCACAACATGCTGTTTTTTGGCGTTGCCCGGCATCATGACGCGCTTTGCCGGATTCTTTTCGTAGGGAACGAGGGGCTTTTCCGTGCGGTCGCACAGCTCCACCACAGATTGGGAATGGGAAATGCGGGTGTTCAGGCGCAGAATGACCGGCGTATCAAACGCTTCGGACATTTCATATGCCGCCTTGACAAATTCCTTGCATTCGTCCGAATCTGTCGGCTCTACCATGGGGAGCTTTGCCGCAATGGCGTAATGACGGGAGTCCTGCTCGTTCTGGGAGGAATGCATGCCGGGGTCGTCGGCAACGCCGATGATCATGCCGCCTGCAACACCGATGTATGCACCGATGAAGAGCGGGTCAGCCGCGACGTTCAGTCCCACGTGCTTCATGCCGCAGAATGACCGTCCGCCGGCGATGGAGGCGCCCAGTGCGACTTCTAAGGCAACCTTTTCGTTCGGCGCCCATTCCGCGTAAATTTCATCGTACTTGGCGGCTTCCTCGGTAATTTCGGTGCTGGGGGTTCCGGGGTAGCTGGAAACAAGGCGGCATCCCGCTTCGTACAGTCCGCGGGCAACCGCTTCGTTGCCCAACATGAGTTTTCTCATATGTAGTGGATCCTTTCAGGGTTAGTTGGTGTAATTCAATGACAAACGCTCGAACTGACTGTCACCGAGGACGTTCACGAAGGTGGTTCCGATATTCAGGAGCAGTTCCTCGCCGTTTTCACGGTAAAAGCGAAGAGGCGCGTCGTCGTTGGCTTTGGAGTAACGGATCGGGATGGCTTTTCCCTTGTAGCAGTAGTAGCCCTTGCCCTCGCCGGAGGTCACAATGTCGATGTGCCCCTTGGCGTCGTTGAGGTTGGTGCGCTGACATGAGATCACGATGACGTTATCAAATGCAAGTTGTTTGCCCGTGGCGTCGTCGATCTGCGGCTCATGCTTGAACTGGAAGCGCAGATATTTGCCGCTTGCTTCGTCGTAAACGAATTCGGGGCAATGGGAGGCGGTGTACGACATGTACAGATGCGTCGCCTTTTCGCCGTCCGAAAGCAGGTCGGCGGTTCCCGGCGCCACAAAGGCAAAGGAGGTCTGCGTTCCCTGCGGGATCTCGGTGCGGAAGTTGAAGTAGTCCACAGCCTTTGCAATGCGGTCGCCCGAGGTCACGTAGGCGTGAACCGAGCCCATGGTCTGCAGGCGCTTCGGGTCACGGTAAAATGTGTCGGCGGGGTTTTTGCCGCGCGTGCCGTCGATGTGATCCACAGAACGGGAGGCAAGCTCCGCATATGCCTGTTCACTGCCGCCCGCGTGGACGAATATGGCGTCGTGACCCATCGCATAGTCGATGAAGTATTCGCGTGCCGAGCGGATAGAGCCGACAACGGACAGCGCGCTGTAGTCGGTCGTGAGCATCATCAGGCGCGTGATACCGCCCTCGACTTCGCATTCGTATATGACCTGTGCGCCTGAAATGCCGATCTGCGGGTTCGCCTTCTTGATGTTGTTGATCATGATGGCGACCGGACGGCGGTTGGCGGTCGCTTCGTCACAGACCTCGCCGGTCAGACGGTTTGTGATAAAATGCGGATTGGTCTGTTTTCCATCGTCTGTGTCCTCCGAGCCTGCGGTGGTGCCTGCGGGGTCTGTGTCCGGATTGCCCGACGGTTCGGTGTTGCTGCTGTCCCCGTTCGATGAAACGTCATCGGCGGACGGCCCTCCGTTGTCGGTCTTTTGAGAGCATGCGCATACGGTGCCGAGCAGCATAACCGCCAACAGAACGGACGCAATGATTCTAAAGTACATTTTCAAAATAGGTCACTCCTTTTCATGCAAGTGATTACCCTATATTATAGTACAGACTGCCCGAATTGTCAAGGCGGAATTCCCGCTTTCCGCCATTGTCGGGAAATCGGAGGCGCGTTTTGTCTCAATTTGTCGAAAGTGCCAAATTATTCATATGTCCAACACGATTTGTTTTATTTTTCTTTGCGTCAAGTTGTTGAAATTCGGGCGGTATTCGTGCATAATTATATTGATACCTATCGGATGAACCTAAGGAGAGAGGATATGCTGCAATTGACTCGGACAAGAAGGGCGACTTCGCTGATGATCGCCGTATTGTTGCTTGCGGGTGTCTTTGGAATGCAGGTGTTCTCAGCGTCAACGTCCTTGCTGATACCGAATAATACTCCCGTGATCGACGGTGAGATCGATGGTATTTACCAATACGCACTTCAGATGCCGCTTGACACCGTGGGCGTGGGGTGCTCCATCACAAAGGCGATCAGTTATCTTTTCTGGGATGAAAATTATCTCTACTGCTGTGCTGTTACATATGCGGAACCTACGTCGCGCAGTGCAGTCGGTTTCTTTTTTCGGGACAGTACGTATCAGTCTATTGTGATTTCGGCGGACGGAGAGCTGATTACCTGCACGGAGGACGACATTACCTTCACGTTGGAAAATACTCAATATGCCGCTAAAAGCTATGACGGCTATTATGTTGTGGAAATAGCAATCGCACTTAATACCATCCATCGGGGCAGGGTGATCGGCTTTCACACCTGTTATTTTGAGGTATACGACGAGCTGGTGTATTCCTACGGCGGATATTTCTTCTGGAACGACCTTGTGTTTTCCGCCAATACGCAGGCTGTTCCAAACCAGGGCGGGACCTCACAGACCGAAACGAGCACTGAATTGAAAACGGATACCGAGCCTCGAGGCGGGCAGGACAGTCGTTCGGATACCGAAACGACGGGAGGATCGGGTCAGGATCAGGATAA
>CABUHM010000209.1:0-3300 GCA_902491355.1 uncultured Eubacteriales bacterium | reverse complement strand
ACCGTTGAGGCATTCCTTTTCATTGAAGCGATATAACATAAATTATCCTTTCTTGTATATGTACCGGATCGGAGAAAGTATCCGGCGTTCTCAGCGTTTACGATTTGTGTAGCCCGGATCGCGGCGCTTTCTGAGCTGAAGAGAATACAGCACAAGAAGGAACAGAGCGAGCAGAGCCAGCCCGACCGCAACGGCGACAACGAGTAGGACGATAAGCACCACGCGCAGGGAGCCGCCCGAGGTACCGTCCGAATCGGGCGCACCGTCTCCCCGCGCATCGGTGACAGGCGGGGTCGGGTCGGTTTTTCCGTCCTCCGACACAGCGGTAGCGGGCGGTTCTGTCTGCGGGGAATCGGACGTTACAGGCGGCTCGGTATCAAGAGACGCCGCATTTTCCTCATACCCGCAGACATGACAGGTGCGGGAATACTGCCCTTCGGTTCCGCCCCAATCCGAGAATCGGTGTCCCGCGGCGGGCGCACCTGCAAAGGTCAGGATCTCGCCGCAGTCGCAGACAGCTGTCACCTGTCCGCTCTCGGTGCAGGACGCACGGCGCGTGACCGTATAGCTCCAATGATGATGCCCGTTTTCCGCATGCAGGGTCAGATCGCGGGTCGCGCCGCAGGCGGTACAGGTATAGCGCAGTGTGCCGTCGGTATCCGGCGTCGGCGAGGCAACGATCGTGCCGCTATCCCACTGATGCCCCATGGGCGGTATCGACTCCCGATCCTCCGTGTAACCGCAGACGCAAAAATAACGGTTGACAGCGGGGGCTTCACACGAAACCGTCTGTACCGTTTCCCATGCGGAAAGGTCATGCGGCTTATGCTCGACAGCACCGCAAACAATGCATTGCGCGGTGTGATCCGATTCGGTGATCCCGTCCTGCGGATAGCGAAGGGTGTGCCCTGTGGGCGGGATAGGCGTTTCTGTGCTGTAGCCGCACAGAGCGCAGACGGCGTCATACCGTCCCGCTTCCGTACATGCCGCAGGAGTTATGTGCACGGACATGTGATGCAGGGACTGCACGGTGATCTCCGCCGTTTTCCCGCAGGTGCACGCGCCACGCATGGTCAGCGGATCGTTGCACGACGTATGGGTGACATTGCCAAATCGGTATGAATGCAGATGCTCCAGCTCCGACGCGCCCGTTACATTCAGGAAATACACCCTGCCCGTCCCCGAAACCGTTTGATCGCTCCCGAAGGTCAGCGAAACGAGCGTGCAGAAATCGTCGGAGGAAACGGTGAGGTCAAAGTACCCCTCTGCGCCCTGCGCCAAGGGAGTCCCGAGCGGTTCGTCGCCCGGGTACAGGAGAAAATACCCGTTGTGATCGGTCGTGACGGGCGCGCCCACACGCACCTCGTGCGCCGACGGGGTCGATGTGTCACGCGACGGACTGTCATTCGCCGCAAATACGGCTGTCGTCAGGACCGTGAGCGCCGCCAAAACGCAGAACAGGATACAACGGCAAAGCAAAGCACCGCGTGTCGTTCGATATCCAAGCTGTATTCGATGCCTCACAATCGTTCATCCCCCAAAATACGTCATTCCGTTCGCGCCGCGCGAAACCGCAATCGTCTCGGCATAAGTAACTGACCCATTATACCATTCTGAAAAATGCTTGTCAACCGAAAAACCAAAAAAGTGCCGCATTTCCGACAAACGAAAATGCGGCACATCATGTTAAAATTCCGAGAGAAAGCCCATCGCTCGTGGACAGCCGAAGCCGTGCAAAAAATCAGTATCTGCCGCCGCTTCCGCCGTGCGTTGAGCCGGAGGACGAGGTATGCGTGCTACTGCCACCCGAATGCGAACTGTTGTCGTCGTTCTTGGGCTTTGCCGTGCGGCTGACCGTTTGGTAAAGGAACAGATCACTGCTTTCGGTGAGATCGAGGCTGTCGGGCTTCACATAGCAGTTTGCCGCCGCCTGACGGCGAACGGTTTTCAGCTTGCCCTTCATGCATGCCACCGCGATCTTGGCAATGATGAAGCCGATGAACAACGATACGGGAATCCACAGAAGCGAAAGCGGCTCCCGCGGCAGATTGTCCCAGTCATACGGCTCGCCGTCCTCGGCACTCGAGGCGAACGCGTCGCACTGATCGACGAAGGTCGAAAACGCGGCGGCGAAGTTGCCGTCCGACAGATCGTCCTGCATCTGTTCAAAGATATAATCCTGACCCGCATCGGTAAAGACAACGATCCCCCAGCTCTCGCCGTGCGTGGAAAACGCCCATGCGCGGTCGTCCTTTGTGACAAGCAGAAGAATACCGTCTTTCTCCGCGCCGATACCGTACCCGCAATAGTCAAAGATATCGTCCGCCATCGGGACCGGATCGTCATAGTCGCCGAGATCGCGCAGTGTGACGATAACGACATCCAAGCCGTGGCGCTCACTGACGTCATCGAGCCGTTCGGAAAGCTCTTTTCTCTCGGCGGAGGTGAGCAGACCCGCTTTGTCGTTGAGGCGGGAATTCGAGTCGATATCAAAAGTCGGGGTGGCGCCGCAGACCGTCAGCGCCGTGCCGATGTCGAGAATGACGAAGAGCAGTACCGCAACAATTCTCTTTTTCATGCGTCCGCCTTCCTCACAGAATCCCGACCATACGAAGCAACCACACCGCGCCGTAGGTCACGGCACCGAGGATAGCCGTCAGTCCGAGCGTCCATTTGCGCGCCGCGGATTTATCCACGGGCAGATCGCCCACGAACTTTCCGGTCTGTCCGTTCATGGCAAAGGTGTACTTGTCGCCGTTCCACGAGGTGGTCAGAAGCCACACGGGATACAGCGCATATTTGGCTTTGCCGCCGCGAAGCCGGAGATGACTGTTTTCCGTGGTCACCGTGGTGTAGCCCTCCACGGTCGCGGCAAATGCGTCCTCGGTGGACTTTTTCACACGCTCGTTGGCGCGCTCCACGCTCTGCTCGGCACTCACGTCGTACCTGTCCGCAAGATAGCCCGCAAGATACGCCGTCTGGAAATCCACGGCATCGGAAAAATCGTAAGGCTCGATCGATTCCATGAGATCATCCGCCATTTTGGACGAGCCGTCCACCGGCACATGCTCAAAGCCGATCGTGCCGCCTCGCCGCAGAAGAAAGTGACTGGTCTCGGTGTAGTCGTAGTCCTTGTCGCTCCAGACGCGCACGCTTGTGGCACGGTAGCGCACCTGCGCATTCACGTCGGTGTCAAAGAGCCAGAACGGGACATAGACGCCCTTGATTTCGTCGATATGGTTCTGATCCTTAAATATCTTCGGAAGCAGACGCTTTCCGGTGAGGTGCTTTTGCAGACCC
>CABUHM010000208.1:0-3326 GCA_902491355.1 uncultured Eubacteriales bacterium | reverse complement strand
TTTCCGCTGTTCACGTTGCTGGAGGACGTGGGGTATCTCCCGCGCGTGGCATATAACCTCGACCGTCCGTTCCGCGCCTGTCATGCATGCGGAAAACAGGCGCTGACCATGTGCATGGGCTTCGGCTGCAACGCGGCGGGTGTTGTGGGCTGTCGGATCATCGATTCCCCGCGGGAACGCATGCTTGCCCTTCTGACCAATACCTTTGTGCCGTGCAACGGGCGCTTTCCCGCCATACTGACCCTACTTGCCGTGTTTTTCACGGGGACATCCTCGTCCTCCGTGCTTCCGGCGCTTCTTCTGACCGGTGTTATCGTGCTGGGCGTGGGTATCACCTTCCTTGTGACCCGACTGCTCTCCGCGACCCTGCTGCGCGGCACACCGTCCTCGTTCACGCTGGAACTACCGCCGTACCGCCGTCCGCAGATCGGGAAGATCCTTGTCCGCTCGGTGCTTGACCGCACCCTGTTCGTACTGGGACGCGCCGCCGCCGTCGCCGCGCCTGCGGGCGCACTGCTCTGGATCCTGTCGAATACGGCACCGGGAGGGGTCAGCTTGCTTTCCCGTCTTGCCTCGTTTTTCGACCCGCTCGGTGCATTGATGGGTCTGGACGGCGTAATTTTCGCCGCCTTCCTGCTCGGTTTTCCTGCAAATGAGATCGTGCTCCCCATCATACTTATGGCGTATCTTTCAAACGGTGCTCTGCAGGAGATCACCGACGCGGCGCAGATCTCCCGCATCCTCACCGAAAACGGATGGAGCACGCTGACCGCCGTCTGCTTCATTCTGTTTTCCCTCATGCACTGGCCCTGCTCCACCACCGTCCTTACCATTCGCAAGGAGAGCGGCAGTTGGCGCTGGACAGCGCTCTCCGTCCTCATTCCCACCCTGCTCGGCATCGCGGTGTGTGCGGCGGTCGCCGCCGTCTGGCGTTTGTTTGCCTGAGACGCAAAAACACACGGGGAAGAGCTGTCTGCTAAAACGGACAGCTCTTCCCCGTGTGTTTTTTATTTTTTACCGCTTACCGCGAGCGGCGGCGAAGGCGGCGTCGGCGGTTGCGGATGTTGCAGAAGAGGACGAAAAGATAGAACAGTGCGCCCGCGAGAAGGAGCGCGCCGAGCACGCGCAGCGCCACCGTCCAGACAGAAGCCGACGGATCGGAGCGTGCGGAAAGTGCGGACAGGTAAAGACCGTAGGAGCCGGCGGCGTAGGTGTCGTCCTCCGGACGGATCTGAATGTGCATATCGGTCACGGTATCGGTCAGGCGGCGCAGGGGCGTGAGGTCGAAGGTCACATGCGACCATTCCCCCGTGCGTATGACAGCCGTGCCCTCCAGTGTGACCGCCCCGCTGCGGGAGGTCTGCAATGTCAGGAGCAGTTGTACACTTTCCACGCCTGCGGGCGCTTCGGGGCGGACGCGCAGGGTCATGCTCTGATAGGGCTTGATCGACCAGCCGTCGGCAAAGGAACGGGAAATTCCCATGTTCTGCGCATACGCGCCGCCGTACAGTCCCACGTACATGCAGGTGCGTCCGCTGCCGTCGTCGCGCAGCTCGGCGTATTCGGCGTTATCGGACAGTCCGAAGCCGCAGAAATCGGACGTGAAATCGAAGACGGAAAGATCGGGGGTCGGATCGGGATCGCCGACCGTTCCCGCGACCTCCCGCAGTTTTCGCGCAGAAAAGTCGCGCACCGAAAAGCCCTGCACCAATTCGGGCCAGTTTCTGCACCCGAGCGCGGCGAGCGCAAAGGAGCAGTGCTCCTCGGCTGAGTCGGTGTCGATGTAGCGGACGGTTTTTGCCATGGTCTTGAACGCGCCGGGTGCGTCGGCTGTTCCTGCTCGGATGCCGCCGATGCCCGAGGGAGAGCCTTCGTCGGTATAGGAGGAATAGACCAGTCCCTCCACGGCGGTCTCTGCCACGGCGCGGGCGTAGGCATAGGTGTAATTTGCCGCCTGCATGTCCTCGGACACCTGATTGCCGCTCTGTCCCGGTAGGGAGAAGCGGTAGATCAGCAGAGGACGGATCGCGCCTTCATACTGCATGCTCTCCTGTGCCAGGAGCGCGGTTATGCGCTGCAGGTTTGCCATGGAAAGCACGGGAGTGTCATCCGAATCGGTCGCCTGTGCATCCTGCCGCATGTCGCCGCGCATGACGTCAGACGGGGAAGCGTCGATGGCTGCCTGCCACGGAAAATCGCCCGTTGCGGAAATGTACTCCGACAGTGCGCCGAGATAATCCCGACTGCCGAAAACGGTCGCCGTTCCGCCTTCCTCCGCGCAGAAGCGGTTGGAAAGCGGCACATAGATCCTGCCCGCGCCGTTGACCGAGCGCAGGGCGGTGTCGGCTAAGCGGAGCACCGCCACATACTGCTCTGCGGCGGCTTGCAGGGAGTCGGTCTCATGATAATAGCAGGTCGCGCCCTCGTTGACGCGGTCGCCGATGATCCAGCGGACGCACATGCCGTCGCCGGCGTAGCGGCTCGCCATTTCCTCAAAAAAACGGCGCAGACAGTCCGCGCCCTCGGCTTTTCCCGCCGAAAAGGCATAATACATGGCGGTCTGGGATACGCCCGTGCCGTAGAGGCAGTCCGCGACCGTTCCCATGGAGGTCTCGGGCGCGCCCAGTACGAATTGGAGATAGACGCGCACCCCCGCGCGGTTCAGGGAGCGGATCTCATAGTCCAGAAGCTCCAGCTTGTCGGAACGGATGCGCCACGGACTGCCTTCGTGCAACAGTCGGGTGCCCTCCGCCTCCTCGGTGGTCAGATATTCGTTGACCGCGACCGAAAGGACGACCATGGACGCGCCGAGGGGCAGGATATCGGAAAAGGACGAGCCGGACAGTCCCTTTTTGGAAATGGGCGTAACCGCTTCATGACTGCTCTGCGCCAAAGAGGCAGGATTGTCGAGGTAGTGCGGATCGGTCACAATGAAAAAAGACCCGTCACCCTCCTTCTGCACGGGGACATAACGGGCGTAGAGCAGCTCCTGACGGTCGGTACAGTCGACGGTGAGCGTGGTCTCGGTCCTGTCCGGATAAAAGGACAGCTCCGGCGTCAGATTCGGCAGGTCGGACAGCGACTGCCACGGGAGCAGGGCGAACAGGTGCAATTCCGTACCCGAAAAGCCCGAGACGGTCGCCTCGGACAGGATCAGGCTGATTTTCAGTTCTGTCCGATCCCTGTTCTTTTGCACCGTCACAGCCGAAATGCGGTTGGTACGGGTCAGGTCGTCGGCAAAGGAGGTCGTTGCGAGCAGGCTGATCAGTCCCGCTACGCCCGCAAGCCCCAAAAGCAGTGCAAGAATGCACGCAAGCACGCGAATG
>CABUHM010000207.1:0-3332 GCA_902491355.1 uncultured Eubacteriales bacterium | reverse complement strand
AGATCAGCGGCGACCGTGTGGTAGTGTCGATACAAAACACGGGCGCAGTCACGGGCGCGGTTGACAGAAAATATTTGATCAAAATTTGAAAAACGCGCGTGTATTGTCCGTTCCTACGACCATCGCCTGTCTGCCGGAGGTTGACGGAGAATCAACCGCATCAGAAAAACAATGAAAAACAGCCCCTCACCGTTGGACAATCGCCTTTGGTGAGAGGCTGTTTTTTAATTTACAGGCACTGTAACGATAAAGACGTTACGCCACACTGCAAAATGCAATGCGTGTTCGTACCTGTGCGCTATGGTGGAGACACGGGGGCTCGAACCCAGGACCTCACGGATGTGAACCGTACGCTCTGACCAGCTGAGCTATGCCTCCACGGAACACGCAATATTATACTGCTTTTCTGCGGAAAAATCAATAGACAAATTGTGAACAAATGCTGTTTTTCCTTTTGTGTGCGGACAAAGCCTTCGGTTTGGGCTTCATTTGGCGCGAAGTGTCGAAAAGCGGTTGACAATTGCGCAAAAAGCGGGTACAATACCATTGATCCCGTGATCGGGAATCCTACTTAACCGGGAGCGCCTATGACAGACGAAATCAAGAGCTTGCCGCACGATCCCAAGATTCTTCTCACCGTAACGCTGGATCTTGCGCGGCATCTGATCGAATGCGGTGCGGATATTCACCGCGCAGAGGACACGGCGTCGCGCATTTGCACGGCATACGGTGCGGCGAAGGTGGATGTTTTCTGTCTGACCTCGTTTATTTCCGCCACCGTGACCATGCCGGACGGCAGTCATGTGTCGCAGACGCGCCGCATTCATGCCGTGGGAACCGATCTATACCACATTGAAAAGCTGAACGCCCTGTCGCGTCGAATCTGTGCATCCCCCATCCCGCCCGACGAGATCCCGCCCCTCTTGGAGCAGGCGATGGCATCCCAGCCCTATCCGCTGAACATGCAGTATCTGGGCGCGGTGCTTGCCGCAGGCGGCTACGCCGTCTACTTCGGCGGCAATCTCATCGACGGCATCTCCGCCGCCGTTGTGGCGTTGATACTGACCTTTTTGCTCAGCCACCGTCCGTCCGGCATGAACCCGCTTGCCGCCACTGTCCTGCAGGCGGCATTCACGGGAATCCTGGCGGTTCTGTTTGTGTGGGCGGGCTTCGGTGTCCATGCCGACATGGTGCTCGTGGGTGACATCATGCTCATGACGCCCGGCTTGACCCTCGGCTCGGCTCTGCGCGATCTGTTATCGGGCGACACCATATCGGGTCATCTGCGTCTGATGAGCGCTCTGCTGTGTGCCGCCGCCATTGCCGCGGGCATTGCCATTTCTCTGACCGTGGTGGGAGGTCTGTTATGAAGGAAATCATCACGATGCTTCTGTCCTCGGCGGTGGGCACTGCCGGTTTCTGTATTTTGTTCCGCGCCGACCTTCGCCGCATGCCGCTGAGTGTGCTCGGCGGTGTCCTGACCTGCGCCATATATCTGCTTCTGAACCGCTTTTGGGACAATCTGTTTTTGGTCTGCATGTGCTCGTCCATGTTTGCCATGCTGTATGCCGAGGTTTTGGCGCGGCTTCGCAAGACCCCGTCGACGGTCTATCTGATTCCCGCCATCATCACCCTGATTCCCGGCGGCGCGCTCTACTACACCATGCAGAATTTAGTGATATGGGATGCGGAGCGCTTCATTCACTACGGGCTGTACACGGTGCAGACCGTTCTGGGCATTGCCGTTGGCATCATTGCCGTTGCCGCGATCTTCAGTGTGATCAATGCCGCATTCCGCAAATTCAAGGTATAAAAGTATAAAAACTATATAATCGGAGGAAACATACCATGCCTTACATTCAGGTCAACACGAATATTGCCGTCCCGTCCGACGCATCGGATACGATGAAAACCGCCTTCGGCAAGGCGATCGAGAGCTTTCCCGGGAAAACCGAGCGCTGGCTCATGGTGGAGATCAATCCGGAACGAAAAATGTACTTTCACGGTTCGGACGCGCCGTGTGCCATGGTCAACGTGGAGCTGTTCGGGAAAGCCGCAGATGCCGCTTATGACAAAATGACCGCACAGGTGACCGAGATCGTGACAGGTCAGCTCGGTATTCCCGCCGATGCGGTGTACGTGAAGTATGCAGAGGTGGGGCACTGGGGCTGGAACGGCACGAATTTCTGATTTTCCGCTCCCGATGACTGAACTTTGTACCGCGGATCGATTTCGGTCTGCGGTACTTTTTTGCGCTCAAACGGCGATGATTGCGGCGGTCGGGATTGACAAAAGCCGACGCGGATGGTATACTGATATTATGTCAGAAAAAGGAGTTTTTCCGTTATGGGATATCAATTGGAAACCACATGCGTTCAGGGCGGATACCGTCCCGGGAACGGGGAACCGCGTCAGGTTCCGATCATTCAGAGCACCACCTTCAAATATGCAACCGGCGACGACATGGGAAAGCTCTTTGATCTGGAGGCGGAGGGCTATTTTTACTCCCGCCTTGCCAACCCCACAAACGATACCGTGGCGCGCAAGATATGCGAGCTGGAGGGCGGAAGCGCCGCCATGCTGACAGGCTCGGGAATGGCGGCGAACTTCTTTGCCGCATTCAACATCTGCTCCTGCGGCGATCACATCGTTTCCAGCGCCTCCATTTACGGCGGCACCTACAATCTGTTTGCCGTCACCATGAAGCGCATGGGCATTTCGGTCACCTTTGTGTCCCCCGACTGCTCGGAGGAGGAGCTGAACGAGGCGTTTTGTCCCAACACCAAAATGGTTTTCGGCGAGACCATAGCCAATCCCGCGCTCACGGTTCTGGATATCGAGAAATTTGCGCGGGCGGCGCATGCGCACGGCGTACCGCTGGTCATTGACAATACCTTCGCCACGCCCGTTAATTGCCGTCCCATTGAATGGGGCGCCGACATTGTGGTGCATTCCACGACCAAATACATGGACGGTCACGGTGCGGCGGTCGGCGGCGCAATTGTGGATGCGGGTAAGTTCGACTGGACACGCTATCCCGAGAAATTTCCGGGTTTGTGCACGCCCGACGAAAGCTATCACGGCATCACCTACACCGAGCGTTTCGGTTTGGGCGGCGCGTTCATCACCAAGGCGACGGCTCAGCTCATGCGCGATCTCGGCGCCGTGCAGTCCCCGCAAAGCGCGTATCTGCTGAATCTGGGCTTGGAGAGCCTGCATGTGCGGGTGGAGCGGCACTGTGAAAACGCCATGAAAATTGCGCAGTATCTGCACGACCACGAGAAGATCACATGGGTGCGCTATGCGGGACTGCCCGACGATCCCTATCATGC
>CABUHM010000206.1:0-3336 GCA_902491355.1 uncultured Eubacteriales bacterium | reverse complement strand
CGGCGGAAAACTCGGCGAGAAAGCCTGTGGAACGGACGGCACCGTCGGCTGTCTCGAAACGGACGGGCATGTGGGTGCGGAATTTTTCGAGAATGCAGTCCACCTTCACGCCGAGGATGGAGTCCACGGGACCTGTCATGCCGAGATCGGTCATGTAGGCAGAGCCGCGGGGCAGGATGCAGGCGTCGGCGGTCTGCACATGGGTGTGCGTGCCGAATATGACAGATACCCTGCCGTCGAAGAAGCGGGCAAGGGCAATTTTCTCGGAGGTAGCCTCGGCGTGGATGTCGAGAATGGCGAAATCAAACTGACCCTCACAGCGGTCGAGAATGCGCTCCACAGTCACAAACGGATCGAAGAGGGCATCAAGAAAGACGGTGCCCATAACGTTCATCACAAGGATGCGATAGCCGTTGATGCACAGAATGTGATAGCCTGCGCCGGGGCAGGAGGCGGGGTAGTTTGCGGGACGGAGCACGCGTGGATCCTCCTCCAGAACGGTACGGATCTCGCGCTTCTGCCAGATGTGGTTGCCCGAGGTGAGGACATCGGCACCCGCATCGAACAGACGGCGGGCGCTCTGGGCATCCAAACCATTCCCGATGGCGGCGTTTTCGCCGTTGACCACGACCATGTCTGCGCCCAATTCATCCCGTTTTCGCCGCAGATTCTGTTCGAGGTACAGGACACCGCCCTGCCCCACGACGTCACCCAGACACAGTATTCTCAGTGTTTCCATAAATGATGTTACGGTCACGCCGCCGCGCGCGTTCGACTGTTTCGGGAACGGGCGCATGCGGTGTGTTTTTCCTTTCCGGCGGCGGGGACGGCACAGGGTGCGTCCGATGCCGCGATATGGACGCCGCTTTTGCAGGACGTCCGTATAAAAAGCGCGCGGGGAGTCTCCGCATGGATCGGAAACTCCCCGCATATGGATCATGATTATTTTGCGTACTCGATTGCTCGGCTCTCGCGGATAACATGCACCTTGATCTGACCCGGATATTCCATGGTCGATTCGATCTTCTTGACGATATCGCGGGCGACCAGAACCATCTGTTCGTCGTTGACATCCTCGGGCTTGACCATAATGCGAATTTCGCGTCCTGCCTGAATGGCATAAGCCTTCTCCACGCCCGCAAAACCGGAGGAGATCTCCTCGAGCTTCTGCAAGCGCTTGATGTAATTTTCAAGATCCTCACGCCGTGCGCCGGGACGAGCAGCGGAAATGGCATCCGCCGCCTGAACGATCATTGCCACAAGGGTGCGCGGCTCCACATCGTTGTGGTGCGCCTCCACTGCATGGATAACATCCTTGTTTTCCTTATACTTGCGGCAAATGTCCACGCCGATCTGCACGTGGGAGCCTTCCACCTCCTGGGTCATTGCCTTGCCGATATCGTGGAGCAGACCGGCACGCTTTGCAAGCGTTGCGTCCACACCCAATTCGGCGGCGATGATGCCGGAAAGATGAGAAACCTCAATGGAATGGCGAAGCACGTTCTGCCCGTAGCTGGTGCGGTAGCGCAGTCTGCCGAGCAGACGGATCAGCTCGGGATTCAGGCCGTGAATGCCGGTTTCAAATGTTGCTTTTTCGCCCGCCTGTTTCATGGAAAGCTCCACCTCGCGGCGGCATTTTTCCACGGTTTCTTCAATTCTTGCGGGATGGATACGTCCGTCCGAAATGAGCTTTTCGAGGGTCATGCGGGCGACCTCGCGGCGGACGGGATCAAACGAGGACAGGGTAATTGCCTCGGGCGTGTCGTCAATAATGAGATCCACACCGGTCATGGTTTCGATGGTGCGGATGTTTCTGCCCTCTCTGCCGATGATGCGGCCCTTCATGTCGTCGTTGGGCAGGGGAACCACGGAAACGGTGGTTTCGGAAGCGTGATCCACGGCACAGCGCTGAATGGCAAGGGTCACGATCTGACGCGCGCGTTCGTCCGCTTCGTCCTTCATCTGACTTTCGATCTCGGCGACCTTCATTGCCGCCTCATGCTTGACCTCGCTTTCGATGCGTTCGAGAATTTCGGTACGCGCCGCCTCGGCGGTCATACCTGCGACCTCCTCGAGCTTCCGGAACTGTTGATCGCGCACCTCCTGAATCTCGGCTTGCAGATCCTCATTTTCCTTGATCTTACGGTTCAGCGTTTCTTCCTTTTTCTCCAGACTCTCCTGTTTTCGTTCCAAGGTTTCATCCTTGGACACCAAACGGCGTTCCAGACGGTTCAGCTCGTTGCGGCGATCCTTCATTTCCCGTTCGTTTTCGTTGCGGGAGCGAAGGATTTCTTCCTTTGCTTCGAGCAGAGCTTCTTTTTTCTTGGTTTCACCTGTTGCCACGGCTTCATCCACGATGCGCCGTGCTTGCTCCTCAGCGGAGCCGATCTGTTTTTCTGCGGAACGTTTCCGAATGGCGATACCCACCGGAATTCCGACAATCAACGCGACGACAAACGCCGCCGCGATCAGAGCGATAGCTAACGGTAAATTCAAATTTTGCACCTCCTTGTGACGTTTTTTTTATCATTTTCAATTCATTTGCTTGACATTGTATCCCGTCGGTTCTGTTTCGGGAACGCCCGAAAACCGAAAAAACAATACAAACATAATTTATTGTAACTCCAAAACATAAGTTTTGTCAAGAGCTACGGGAACATTTCGCAAAAAACATTGGACAATTCGGACAAAATCGTGCAAAATCACGCAAATATGTCGCAAATCACGGTGTCCAAAGTGGCAAACGCCGCATCCTCCAGCGCCGTGACGTCCGTTTTTGCCTCTTCCTCCTCCACACGGGCAATGTCGGGATTGGTGCGGGGATGGCGCGGGGTAAAGACGGTACAGCAGTCCTCATACGGCAGGATAGAGGTCTCGAAGGTGTCGATCTTGCGGGCGATGCGGACGATCTCGTCCTTGTCCATGCCGATGCACGGACGCAGAACGGGGTAGCGTGCCACGGCGTTGGTACAATGGAGGGCGGGCAGGGTCTGACTTGCCACCTGACCCAGACTCTCTCCCGTCACGATGCCGCCGCAGTGGAAGCGTCCGCACGCACGGTTGGCAAGCCGCATCATAAAGCGGCGCAGGAGCAGGGTGAAATAGGACTCGTCGCAGGTGCGGCGCAGCTCCTCCTGAATGGCGGTGAGGGAAACGACATGCACGCGGATGGGACCGCAATAGGCGCTCATGAGACGCGCCAGCTCCAGCACCTTTCCCTTTGCCTGCTCGCTGGTGTACGGATAGCTCTCGAAATGGAGCGCGTCCAGCGCCATGCCGCGCTTTGCCATCATGTAGCCTGCCACGGGGCTGTCGATGCCGCCCGAGAGCAGAAGC
>CABUHM010000205.1:0-3337 GCA_902491355.1 uncultured Eubacteriales bacterium | reverse complement strand
TCTCGGACGGTGCCACCGCCTTGAACTCACACACCGCCGAGCGGGACAGAATGGCGTTGTACACATACAGGTGCGGATTCTCGGTCGTCGAGGCAATGAGGGTGATGCGCCCGTCCTCGATATATTCGAGCAGGCTCTGCTGTTGCTTCTTGTTGAAATACTGGATCTCGTCCAGATACAGGAGAATACCGTCCGAGCCGAAGAGCGTGGCGGTCTGCGCCGTAACGTCGCGCACATCGTTCAGGCTTGCCGACGTTGCGTTCAGACGGCACAGCTTCATGCCCGCCTGCTTTGCAAGAATGTTGGCGACCGTGGTTTTCCCCGTGCCGGGAGGACCGAAGAAAATCAGATTGGGAAAATAGTGCTTCTGTGCCATCTGACGGAGCGCACCGTTCGGTCCGCACAGGTGCGTCTGTCCCACCACCTCGTCAAAGGTCTGCGGGCGCATCCGATCTGCCAGGGGTTGATTCATCTTTGTCTCTCCTTTCCGAAAAACACGCTACGGGATACCGCAAAAATGCACGGTATCCCAAAGCAAATCCGTCCGTAATTACTTGCCAAGAGACTCATGGGCTTCCACGGTGACGGTGGTATTGTAGCAGGAAAACATTTCATCCACCCGCGCGCTGTCCGGCTTTTTGGTCAGCAGGGACACCACGGGTACTAAGATCATGCTTCCGAGCATGGCGAACACGCCCGAATAGAGGGAATTGCGGAAGATCAGCCCGAAAAAGCCGTCGGACGGGAAGGAAATGAGCTTCATCATGCACAGAAGCTGAATCACCTCCACACCCACACCGAACACAAAGCTGACGGCGACAGCGGGACGCGTGGTACGCTTCCAGTACAGCCCGTAGAGGAAGGGCGCCAAGAACGCACCCGCCAAAGCGCCCCACGACACACCCATCATCTGCGCGATGAAGGTGAACTGCGGGAAAGCGTCCTTGAGAATGGCAAGCACGGCGGACACCACGACGAAGAACGCCACAAAGATCCGCATGACGCTGACCTTGACCTTTTCAGACGATTCGCGGCGACAAGCCGGAAGGATCACGTCCAGTGTCAGCGTGGAGGAGGAGGTCAGCACCAGAGAGGACAGCGTGGACATGGAAGCGGACAGCACCAGCACAATGACCACTGCCACAATGGCGGACGGGAGACGCTCCATCATGGTCGGGATAATGGAGTCATAGCCGCCGACGCTCAACTGCTCGGTGGTGAGGAACAGTCTGCCGAAGCCACCGAGGAAGTAACAGCCGCCCGCAACCACCACGGCAAAAAGGGTGGATATGATGGTTCCCTTTTTCACGGCGTCCTCATTTTTAATGGAATAGAATTTTCCCACCATCTGCGGCAGACCCCACGTTCCGAGGGAGGTCAGGAGCACCACCACTAAGAGGTAAAAAGGCTGTGCGCCGAGGAAGGAGGTAAACGCGCCCTGCATGCCCGCCGTATCCGAATATTCGGAGGGGATCTGCGAAAGGTCGTTCATAGCTTGGAGCAATCCGCCGCGATCCGCCAGCACCGCGCCGATCACCGCCACAATGCCCACAAGCATGATAATGCCCTGAATGAAATCGTTGATCGCGGTCGCCATGTAGCCGCCGAAGATCACGTACAGACCGGTCAGCACGGCAATGACTGCAATGCAGATCCAGTACGGCACGTTGAAGGCGATGTGAAACAGGCTGGAAAGTCCGTTGTACAGGGACGCCGTATAGGGAATGAGGAAGATGAACACGATGACCGAGGCGGCGATTTTGAGCTTTTTGGAATCGTAACGGCGGTCAAAGAAGTCGGGCATGGTGCGCGAGCCGATGTGCTGGGTCATCAAGCGGGTGCGTCTGCCGAGCACCGCCCACGCAAGCAGAGAGCCGATGAAGGCGTTGCCCAGACCGATCCACGTGGAAGCCATACCGAAATTCCACCCGAACTGTCCGGCATATCCCACAAAGATCACTGCCGAAAAATATGATGTACCGAAGGCAAAGGCGGTGAGCCACGGACCTACCGCGCGCCCGCCCAAAACATAGTCGTTGACATTGGTGGCATGTCGGCGGCATCGGATGCCGATCACGAACATGACCCCGAAAAACACCGCAATTGCAATTGCGGACATAATTGCAGTTGTAGACATGAGATTCTTCTCCCGATTAAATTTCGTTGATATCAGAACGGTTTATTTTGTAGTTTCCGCTTCCACAAGACGGTCGTTGCCGCAGTAGATCTGACGGAGACGCGGCTTTTCGATCTTGCCCGTGGGATTGCGCGGAACGTCGGCGAATATGATCCTGCGCGGGCGCTTATAGCGGGGCAAGCCCTGACAGAATTCATTGATATCGTCCTCGGTACACACCGCGTCGGGCTTCAGCTCGATGATCGCGGCGGCAATTTCGCCCAAGCGCGGGTCGGGAAGTCCGATCACTGCAACGTCCTTGATGGCAGTGTGGGCGCGCAGATAGTCCTCGATCTGTACGGGATACAGGTTTTCGCCGCCCGTAATGATCACGTCCTTCCTGCGATCCACCAGATAAATGAAGCCGTCCTCGTCCTGCCGCGCCATATCGCCCGTATACAGCCAGTCGCCGTGCAAAACCTCGGCGGTCGCCTGCGGATTGCGGTAGTAGCACTTCATCACACCGGGACCGCGCACGGCAAGCTCGCCCACCTCGCCCTGCTTCACGGGTGTGCCGTCACGATCCACGATCTGCGCCTCCCACTGATAGCCCGGGATGCCGATGGCGCCCACCTTGTGAATGTTCTCCACACCCAAATGCACGCATCCGGGACCGATGGACTCGCTCAGACCGTAGTTTGTATCGTACTCATGCTCCGGAAATACCGATTTCCAACGGCGGATGAGGGAGGGTGGAACGGGCTGTGCGCCGATATGCATCAGCCGCCACTGGGACAGGTGATAATCCGACAGCTTCAGGTCGCCGCGCTCCAACGCGTCCAGAATGTCCTGCACCCACGGCACCAAAAGCCACACGATGGTAGCACGCTCGCACGATACCGTCTCCAGCACCCATTCCGGCTTCACGCCGCGAAGAAGCACCGCACGGCTTCCCGAAATGAGAGAGCCGAACCAATGCATTTTTGCACCCGTGTGATAAAGGGGCGGAATGCAGAGAAACACATCGTCCCGCGTCTGCCCGTGGTGCTTCTGCTCGGTGCGGCAGGAAGCGACCAGTGCCCGATGCGCGTGCAGGATCGCTTTGGGGAAGCCTGTAGTGCCCGAGGAAAAGTAAATGGCGGCGTCATCGTCGTCGGTGATCTCCACTGCGGGCGCGACCGAGGAGCAATAGGTCACCATGGTGTCGTAGGAATCGGCGAA
>CABUHM010000204.1:0-3347 GCA_902491355.1 uncultured Eubacteriales bacterium | reverse complement strand
GAAGTACGGCGATCTTGTGGGGAACGCGCTGACAGGATCTGCATACGATCAGCTCTCGGTGAAGGCGCTCCCCAATCAGACCGTCGCGCATATTTACGCAAACGGCAACGGCATGTATCATGAAGTCGCGCTGGCACAGGCAGAGCATCCATATGTCGGTCTCGGTCATGACCGATATGGAGTATGCACCGACGCGCAAAAGCAGGCGCTCCGCCGCATCATCGAACTGCTTGACGCCCTGCATGCCTCGTATTATACGGTCAACACACAGTGATCCATGGCGAGGCTTGCCCGCATTTCACGTTTTTGGGTAAGAATATGCCGCTGTGCATATGGGGCGTGATCCGATAAGACACAAAAAACCGTCGGGAGATCCGTTTTGGGTCTCCCGACGGTTTTATGATATTGCAGTAAAAACTGCAAATTACGCCTTGCCGTTGCAGCCGAACAGCATCATCTTGCGCTTGACGGCTTCGCGGATGGCTTCCACGTTGCGCATTTCGAGATACGGGATCTTTTCCGCAACTGACTTTGCAACGGATTCCTCGCCTGCAATGGTCAGATCGGTGAAAATGTTGACCTTGGCGATGCCGTTTGCAATGGACTGACGGAAATCGTCGTCGGACAGTCCCGAGCCGCCGTGCAGTACCAGAGGCGTTTCGGTCGCCTGACGGATGGAACGGAGGATATCGAAATTCAGCTTCGGCTTGATCTTATATGCGCCGTGCGCCGTACCGATGGCAATGGCAAGAGCATCGACTCCGGTCTTATCGAGGAAGTCGAGCGCTTCTGCGGGCGTGGTATAGCGATCCGTGTTGGCGTTATCACCCACGGTGGCATCGCCCACGTGACCGATCTCGCCCTCAACCGTTGCGCCGAACGCATGTGCGATGCGAACGATATTGCGGGTCTCGGCGGCATTTTCCTCGGGGTCGCCGGCAGAGCCGTCGAACATGATGGAGCTGAATCCCAAGTGGAGCGCTTCCATGCAACGGTCGAAGGTCAGACCGTGGTCATAGTGCAGAACCACGGGAACGGTGGCGCGCTTTGCGGCGGCAAGCAGGGAAGGCGCGATCAGCTTCAGCTCACCGTAGGGGAGCAGAACCTGCGCCGTACCGATGATGACGGGTGCGCGAAGCTCTTCAGCGGCGGAAATGACTGCCTCCAGCATATCGGTGTCGGTGGTGTTGAACAGACCGACGGCATAATGATTCTTTTGTGCGTCTTTTAATACGGCATCCAGATTGACTAACATGGTTGCAATTTATCCTTTCAGTTCTATGAAATACTTTTTCATTTCGGGGGGGCGGGAACGTGTCTCAGCCGTCGATCTTGGTCTCGCGGACAATGCGGCGGTCGGTGAATACGTCGGTCTCGTCGGTTGACTTGGTGGAGAACTCGGAAACCACCGCGCCGTCGGGACCGCCGCAGAACCAGTGACGTGTGCCGGGCGTAATGGTATATTGCTCGCCGGGGAGCAGGACGATCTCATGGAATACAGTCAGGTCGGTTGCGGGAATGGGCGCCTGCACCTTCTCGCGGTCACCTTCGCCGTCCACATAGAGATACACCTTGCCGTAGCGACAACGGAAGGTCTCCTCCTTGCCTTCCTTTCCGTAGGACGGGACGTGGATATGCTCCGGACAGCTCTGCCCGGGTAAGAGGACCATTTCCTTGGCGCACACGCGCTCGGTGTTGACATAGGTCACAAGCTGTAATCCGATGGTCTCCACCTGATTCAGCCCGAAATCCGCGATCTCAACGTTCTGTTTTTCGGCATCGGTCAGGACGATCCCTGCCTTTTCATAGAGTGCAAGCGCACGCGCCACCTGCTGACGGTAACATTGTTCTGTCATTTTTCGCAACTCCTTTGCATAATGTATCGTAATTTCATAAATCGGTATGTATTACAAGTTTTTGGGAAGCTCACACCAGCCGTAGCGGGCGATGATCTCGGGCATTTCGTCCTTTGAGCGCATGCTGTCGATGGAATTTTCCGAGAACAGATTGCAGACAGCCGCCGCAGATGCAAATTCCAGCATTCCGCGGTCGCTCTTGCCGTAATAGATGCCGTACAGGCATCCTGCGCAAAAGGCATCGCCCGCGCCCACACTGCCTCGGATCTCGGCTTTCGGGATATTGACGGATGGCACTGCGGTAAACGCGCCCGACGCATCCATGCAGAATGAACAGCTCTTGCAGTGGACGACGACCTTTTCGCGCACGCCGCATTCGATCATACGGCGCATGGTCTCGCGGATGTTTTCTACGTGCACCGACCCGTCGGGATAATACGGGTCAAGCCCCCATATGGAGGTGCTCTCGATCTCGTTGACGATCACATAATCGGTATAGCGCAGAGCGGGGATGATTTTTGCGGCATAATCCGCCGAGGAATCGCTGACGCAATCCACCGAGGTCTTGATCCCGCACGCCTGCACATCATGCAGAAAACGCGCCATGACCGTGCCGTATTCGGAATCGTCCGCATCAAATGCGTCCAGGAGCAGGATGTATCCGATGTGGAGCAGGGAACAGTCGAGCGCGTCCAAATCCACGTCCGACGGGGAAAACTCCGCGTTTGCGCCGCGCGCATGGAAGAAGGTGCGCTCACCGGACGGCATGCTCATCACGTCGGTGAATGAGGTCGGCTTGGTATCGGAAAGACGGATGGAGGCGGTATCGATTCCGAATTCACGCAGACGCGCGGTCACATATTCGCCGTATTCGTCTCTGCCCACCTTGCCGATGGCGCGGATGGGGAGCGTGGGATCGATCTTCGCCAGATTGATGCCGGTATTCGGCACACAGCCGCCCACCGATCTTGAAATTTCGCGGATGTTGGCAAGCATACCCACCTTGGGGTAGCAGTCGATCCGCTTCACCAAGTCATTCAGGACATTGCCTGCAATGGCGATGCCGCGTCTGTTCTTTGCTGTATTGCTGTTCATTGAGGTTTCTCTCCTTACCGTCGGATCAGTCGTTGGGGTTGGGGATGTCTGCGTGGGTCAATGGCGGCGTATCAGCTCCTGCACGCCCTCGCGCAGTGCCGCAAGGAAGCGCACAGCGTCGTCTGCGGTCACGCCCTCGTCCGTACTGACGCGGATGGTGGTGTCGGCTTCGCTGTCGGAAAGTCCGAACGCGCGCAGGACATAGCTCCCGTGCGCCGCATGGGATGAGCAGGCGGAGCCGGAGGAAACTGCAATGCCGCGGCTGTTGAGAAAATGCAACATGGTCTCCGAGCGGATGTCGGGCAGGGTCAGGCTGAGAATATGGGGCGACGTTTTTCCCTGCGGAATATTTGCGCGGACTCCCTGCGGCAGATTTTGCAGGACCGCTTCACGAAA
>CABUHM010000203.1:0-3350 GCA_902491355.1 uncultured Eubacteriales bacterium | reverse complement strand
AATATCCCACGCTTGATTCCAAGCGGAGCGATTTCTTTTTTGTGCGCCGTCCGAATGACGAGGATATCGCGCGCACCGTGGTCGATCTGTGCCTGTACCGTCTCCCCAAGACCTATGGGGAGGATATCCGGAATCGGATCCAGGTCATTTCTCCCTCCCGCAAGGGAACGGCGGGGACGATCCCTTTGAATGCGCTCCTCCAGAGCGCGCTCAATCCCCCCGCACCTACAAAGCGCGAGAAAAAATCACGTGATGTGACCTTGCGTGAAGGGGATCGCGTGATGCAGGTGCGCAACAATTACGATATTTCATGGAAAAAAGACGACGGCAGTGAGGGTGTGGGCGTTTTTAACGGCGACATCGGCATCATTGCCGCGATCGACCCGTCGGAGGAGACCGTCACGGTTCGGTTTGACGACCGCACGGTGAAGTATGAATTCTCCCAAACCGACGATCTGGAGCATGCCTATGCCATCACGGTGCACAAGAGTCAGGGCAGTGAATATCCCGTCGTGATCATACCCATGTATCGCTTCGCGCCCCAGCTCATGACGCGGAATCTTCTGTATACCGCCGTCACGCGGGCGCAGAACATGGTGATCCTTGTGGGACGTGAGGACGTGGTCATGACCATGGTGGACAACAATCGGCAGGCGCTCCGCTACACGGGACTGCGCGCCATGCTGAGGGCGACCGAGCAATGAGCATCGGGCGGGCACTGGCTGAGCTTCTGTTTCCCACACGTTGCTTTCTGTGCCGTACCAAAACCGGCGGCGAGGCGCTGTGTCCGTCCTGTCGGGCGCGGTGGGAGCAGGACAAGCTGTCAGGAAAGACCGAGCGCCACCCTCTGCGCGGCGTGGATACCCTGTGTTATCTTTCCGCATATTCTCCGAATCCCAATCATGCCGTCAGTGCGTATCTGCGTCGGGCAAAGCGGGATTACCGCAAGACCGCCGTGCAGTTTGCCGCGCGGGAGGCGGCGGCACTTCTGCAAAGGAGTGCGGACGAGGTGTGGCGGAATGTTCTTGTGACCTATGTGCCGCGTTCCTGTCGGGCTGTGGTTCGCTTCGGCTTTGATCAGTCCGCACTTTTGGCGGAGCAGATCGCCGCAGAGCTGGGCGCGGAGTGCATGTGTCTTTTGTATCATATGGGTAATACCAAGCAAAAGACCCTGATGCGTGAGGAACGCGGAAGAAATGCCGTGCGGGCATATCATGTGCTCCCCAAGGCGGCGTCGTTTGTGACCGGAAGGCGCATTTTACTGGTGGACGATGTAGTGACCACCGGTGCGACAGCCTCAGCCTGCGCGCTTTGTCTGCGGGAGGAGGGCTGTGCGGAGGTCACGGTGTTTTCCATGGCGCGCGTCAGAAAATAAAAAAAGACATTTTGCGGAATGACAGACCCTGTTTCTGTCATACCCTGTTTTTGTATCCGACGGCGACGGTGGGCACATGCTTTTTCGATGCTGCTCGGTCAACGTCACGAAAAAACGGAGGCGCACGGCGGCGCGTTGCCGCGCGGACGCTTCGGCGAAAGGAAGGAACGCAATGAAGAAAATGATGGGCATTGATCTGGGCGGCAGTGAGATTCGGGTTTGCCTGAATCAGGGCGTTGTGCTTGCTGAGCCTGCCGCAGTGGCGCTTGATCGTCACACGGGCGACGTGCGCGCCGTCTGTCGGAGAGCCGGCAGTCTGGCATATCGGACGCCCGGAAACGCCGATATCGTATACCCGATGCTGGAAAATCTTGCGACACAGTACATGGCACTGCGCGAGATCTTTCGCTACTGCATGAAGAAGGCGAGAATGCCGCGTGCAAGCCTCATCCTCTCCGTCCCCTACGGGCTGACACGGCAGGAGGAGCGCGTTCTGACGGGCGCGGCAGAGGACGCGGGCGCGCGAGAGGTGCGCCTTATCCGCAAATCGATTGCCGCCGCCATCGGCGCAGGTGTGGAGGTCATGTCTCCGCAGTATACCATGGTCTTGGATCTCGGTGCAGGCTCTGCCGAAATTTCGGCAGTGGGCGACGGCGGCGGATACACCGTCTCCGTTCCCGATGCGGGTGGAAACGCCATGAAGTCCGCGCTCGCGACAGAGCTGCGGGAATCCATGCAGATCTCTTTGGGCGATCCGCAGTTGGAGACCCTGAAGCGGAACGCGGGCACGGTCTGGCTCAACGACGCCTCGAAAACCGCCGAGAATGTGCGCGCTCTCTCCCTGTACGACGGTCTGCCGCAGACCGTGACCGTAACGCCCGATACCGTGGCGCAGGGACTTGCCGCGCCGATCGACGCATTGCTTTCCGCACTGCACGCCTTTCACGATCAGCTCCCGGGAACTGCGCGGGACGATATCAGCATCCGCGGAATTATTCTTTGCGGCGGCGGTGCGGGACTGACCGGTCTCGACCGACTGATCCGCGACGAAATGAAGTTACCTGTTACGGTCGCCGATCTGCCGTCCGACTGTACGCCCGGCGGACTTTCGCGTATCCTGAACAACCCGGAGCATTTTGAGGACGACGGACTGTATGTCTGTCCCTTTGACGGCATGGCTTCGGACGGGGAGACGTCTGCTTCCGATGCGTGAAACGAGACGGCACCTCCCACTTGCAAAACAGATATTTCGGAATAGTGAAAATAGATACATTTAATTCTCATGAGAGGTATTTTTATGAACAAACCGCTGATTCGCAATATTGCAAACTCGATCAAGGGTTCCTTTCTCACCGTCATTACCGGCGAGAACCTGCTCTCTGCCGAGGTCACCTTTACGGGCTGTGCCGACGGGATCTCCTATGCGGTCGAGGCTGTCAACCGCACCGAGCACACACTGACATGCGCCGTCCCGAGCGGAGCATTTCAGTCCTATCGCGTTACCGTCCGCAACGAGGGGGGCGAGAGCGAGCCTTATCTGATGAACGTGCCGCAGGTCAAATGGATTCAGGGCGAATGCCTGTTTGCAGGAAAGGAGCTGCGCATTTTCGGACAGGGCTTTATCAATATTGACCGCTATGTGGAGCGCGAGGGTCTGGAAAATCACGGCTACGGCGTTCTGCTTTCTGCTCCCGGCACGACCGTGACCCTGACGGGCGAGGACGGCGCGACCATCTCTCTCCCCGTTCTGGCGGCATCCAACTATGAGATTTCCGCCACGGTTCCGTCCGATGTGCGGGAAGGGAAGTACACCCTGTGCATAGACGCGGGTTGCGGCGCCGCAGGCGAACAGCTCTCCGTGACCGTACATACCCCCGATGTCTGGCCCGAAACCGTTTTTAACGTGCTGGACTACGGCGCGCGTCCCGTGCCGCTGACCGATATCTGGTATCGCGACTTTACGGACTCCACCGAG
>CABUHM010000202.1:0-3356 GCA_902491355.1 uncultured Eubacteriales bacterium | reverse complement strand
TTCACCCTTGCGACCGCGATAATTACAATGACAGGAATCTATAAAGCTATGAGCCGATCATTTCATATTTGGACGTTGGACAGGTGGGAAACCGTTCTCGATAGTAACAGACGAACCGGACTTCGTTGCAGATTTGCAAGCCGAGTGAATCCGGAAATCAGGGAGGCATGCCTGCGGTTTGTTCGCTGGCTTCGGACGGAATACGATTTTCCGTTGAGGGTGCCGATATACTTCAAGGCGGAGGCAAAGCTCAGGTCGTTGGACGGCGGTCGCGCGGTCGGCACGTTTTTTGAGCCGAATTCCTATTCCTTTGAACCGTATATTCGGATAGCGACGGGCGATTATGACGCCATGAAGGCTCAGATCGGAGTCGACGGCGCAACCAAAGCCATTTTGCTGTCCGTTGCGCATGAGCTGACGCATTATTATCAGTGGATCAATCATCTTGGCTTGACACAGATCGGTGCGGAACGCCAAGCCACCGTCTATTCGTATTATGTCGTTGACGATTACGTGGCGGCGATGCACAAAGCGAATTCAACCTGAAAAGCACTGTTTATAAAATGAAGTGAAAACCGCACCCGAGTTGCGGGAAGCCGTATGGCACGGCAACCTGTGAATCGGGTGCGGTTTGCTTTATTGTGGGGATAAGTTTTTGGGTTTCTTTCCGGCGATGCGGCAGACCAGCTTGACCAGCTCGGACAGCACAATGACGCTGAACGCGATGCCGATGAGCTGAATCCATGTGGTAATGCCGAGCGACACCGTGCCGAAGAAGGCGCCCGCAAACTGGATAATGAGGATCTGCAGGACGAAGGTTTCGCCGACGATCCAGAGCATTAGCTTATTCTTTGTGAGGTGACGCAGGATGCTCTCGCTGTGCAGTTCGCGGCAGTTGAAGGCGTTGAAGAGCTGGAAGAGCACGAACATGGTGAACAGGACGGCGGTCATTTGTCCGTCGGGCACATGCAGAAAATTGAAGATATACTGCGCGAGGAACACAAGCGACATATAAACGGCGGTTGCGGCGATGCGCACGAACATGACACCCGATATGATGTTGTCGCCGCGCTTTGTGGGCTTGCATAATTCGGTTCCAGACCGAGGGTCAGAGCGGGAGGACCGTCCATGATAATGTTGATCCACAGTAATTGCAGTGCGGTGAACGGCGTTTTCAGTCCCGCAAGGATGGAAACGAACACCACAATGACGGAAGCGAGGTTGACGGTGAGCTGGAAGCTGATGAAGCGCTTGAAATTCTCATAAATATTCCGTCCCCATTCGATTGCCTTGACGATGGTTGCAAAGGAATCGTCAAGCAGGACGATATCGCTCGCCTCTTTTGAGACCTCGGTGCCCGAAATACCCATGGCGATGCCGACATCGGCATTTTTGAGGGCGGGCGCATCGTTGATGCCGCCCCCCGTGACGGCGACCACGTTTCCTGCCGCCTTAAGCAGTTTGACCACGCGCATCTTCACCGTGGGCGTACTGCGGGCGATGACGCTGATTTTCGGTAGCTTTTGCGAAAGCTCTTCATCGGTCATTTCATCGATCTCGCCTGCCTCCAGAGCGATCTCACCGTGATCGGTCAGATGGAGCTGTTCGGCGATGGCGGTGGCGGTGACGATGTTATCGCCGGTCAGGATCTTCAGGCTGACCCCTGCGCGGCGGCAGGAGCGTACCGCTTCGTACACGTCGCTCCGCAACGGGTCGGAGATCGCCACAAAGCCGTCGAACATCATGTCGCTTTCCAGCTTTTGATGGTGCGGCTCCTGTGAGAAATCCGCCATTTCGGTCAGTTCCTTGTGGGCGAACGCGATCACGCGCATGGCTTTCTTTTCGGCTTCGATGATTGCGTCGTCGATTCGACATCGTGCCGCATCCTCGAGGGTGCACATTTTGAGAACGCATTCGGGACTGCCCTTGACATAGGTC
The DNA here is from genome assembly GCA_902491355.1 of uncultured Eubacteriales bacterium. Classification (GTDB taxonomy): domain Bacteria; phylum Bacillota; class Clostridia; order Oscillospirales; family CAG-272; genus UMGS2055. The sequence continues at coordinate 1,418 of CABUHM010000202.1, read as the reverse complement.
ACGATTCTGCCGTCCACGTTGAAGATCGTGGTCATGTGCTTCAGCTCGGAGGAAAAGGGGAAGGCCTGCAGGATTTCGTGATCCTGCCGCTCCTGCCGATAGCTTTTCTGTGCCTGACGGCATTTCTCGGAATTCTCATAGAACCGGAGCATGGCGCATTCGCTCGGGTTGCCGATGAAGGTGCCGTCCTCTCCGATGTCCGCCGTGGTGTTCAGGCAGATGTTATGGCTGAGCCACGGGGAGGCAAGCTGTGTGGGGTCGGCGTGGTATTCGATGTCGTAGAACGCACCAACCGTCATTTTGTTTTCGGTCAGGGTGCCGGTCTTGTCCGAGCAGATCACGTTGATACAGCCGATGGTCTCGGATGCGATCATTTTCTTAACCAAAGCGTTCTGCCGTGACAGCTTGATGATATTCAGCGAAAGGGAAACCGCCACGATGGTGGGCAGACCCTCGGGTACGGCGGCGACAATGAGGACGATGCTCGTGACGAACGCCTCCATGACATCGTCGGTTACCAAGCCGCCGTGCATGGCAAAGGAGATGAGCTGTGAGATAAAGACGATGGATGCGGCGGCAATGCCGAGCACCGTGATGATCTTTCCCAGTCTTGCCAGCTTTTCCTGAAGAGGGGTGCTTGCTTTTTCTGCGGTGCCAAGCTCTTTTGCCAGCTTGCCGAATTCCGAGCTGTCGCCGACGGCGGTGACCAACAGCTTTCCGTGCCCGCCCGTGATGAAGGTGCCGCCGTACAGCATGTTGATGCGCTCGGCGATGGGCGTTTTTTCGTCGGTCAGCTCGGCGTATGCGCTTTTTTCGGCGGGGACGCTCTCACCCGTCAGCGCCGATTCGTTTGCGGCAAGCTCGGTGCTCTCAAGCAGTCTGCCGTCGGCGCCGACGCCACACCGATTCGGGCTTGCGGCGGCTGAAGGCGTTGGCACCGTACTTCTGACGGTTGGCGGATATCTGTGCTTCGGTCAGACCGCGCTCGGCATCGCTGTGCGTTTCGAGCAGAAGGGAAGCTTCGGAATCCATGAAATCCTTCATTTGCAATTCTCCTTGTTGTGTTTTTTCAACAAAAAAGACCCAGTATGGTATGGAAGCCATACATGGGTCACACGGGTCAACATTCGGCGGGAGTCCATGTACGGTCAGATGTGCCATACATGAGTCTCGTTCATTAAGACAAGCCAGACCGAACGGACGGTCAGTTTGTTGACTTGTCACGCATCATCTGCGCAAACTACTCCCTCAAGGCGGGTATTTCAGGTTGTTTCAGTATTATACCCTATTTTTTTGCTCTTGTCAAGAAAAATCGAAAAACTTTACGAAAAGAGCAAATTATGAAATTTCGGCACGACGGGGAAAAAGCCGTGTTTGCCCTTGACTTGAAAAATCGGGTGTGGTATAATATGTGACAT
>CABUHM010000201.1:0-3375 GCA_902491355.1 uncultured Eubacteriales bacterium | reverse complement strand
ACCTTCTCTGCCGCAAATCTGCGTTTGACGGCTTGGACAGTCTGCGTCGTGCGCTTGACGAAAAGAAGCGGCTTTACGCCGAACAAACCTCCGAATGGGATACGGTCTCGGCGCGGAGGCAGAGGGCTGAGACCGAATTGCACGGCTTGCAGTGCAGTGCGGAGGTGCTCACGGGTACGGAGGACGCGGGATCGGTGTCGGCTGAGGCTGCGGAAGCGGCGGCAACGTCCTTAGAACGGGAGAGAGCCACGCTTGCCGCCGAGCGGGAGACGGTCGTGCTTCGTCTGCATACCAACGAGCGGGTGCTGACCGAGTATCGCAATGCGCTTGCCGCCGAACAGGATGCCGAGGCGCAGTACCGCTTTCTGCGCACCCTGTCCGCCACGGCAAACGGAGATCTGAACGGGAAAGAGAAGATCAAGCTGGAAACCTATGTGCAGATGGCGTATTTTGACCGCATCCTGCGGCGCGCCAACCTGCGGTTTTTGCGTATGACGGACGGCAGATATGAGTTGCACCGCGCTGGGCAGTCGGGCAGGCTGAACCGTCAGTGGGGCTTGGAGCTGGAGGTGATCGACCATTACAGCTCTACCTGCCGCGCCGTATCCACCCTTTCCGGCGGGGAGTCCTTCTGCGCGTCGCTTTGCCTTGCGCTCGGGTTGTCCGAGGAGGTGCAGGCGCGGGCGGGCGGCATTCATCTGGATTCTATGTTTGTGGACGAGGGCTTCGGCTCACTGGACGAAGAAACGCTGAATGCGGCGATGGAGGCGCTGACCGACCTTTCGTCGGGCAACCGTTTGGTGGGAATCATTTCCCATGTTGCGGCTCTGCGGGAACGGATCGATCGGCAGATCGTTGTGCGCCGCGATCCCGAGGGCGGCTCCCGTGTGTCCGTGATATACTGACCCGTTATTAGATTTGTGAAATTGTTGCATGAATTCGGCGTTATTTTTCCGAATCCACTGTACAAATGCGGAATGATGTGCTACAATAACAAAAGTACAGTTTCGTTTATGAGGTAGCTTTATGAAAAAGGTTTTGGTGATATCTTCCAGTCTGCGGCCCGAGAGCAATTCCGAAAAACTCGCCATCGCGTTCACGCAGGGCGCTCGGGATGCAGGCAACGATGTAGAATTTGTGAGCCTGAAGGGGAAGCGGGTGGCGGCTTGCTTTGGCTGTTTTGCCTGTCTTTCGTCCGGCAAATGCGTGGTTCGCGACGATGCGACCCAGCTTTGCGCAAAAATGAAGGAATGCGATGCGGTCTGCTTTGCCACGCCCGTGTATTATTACGGGATGAGCGGCTTGCTCAAGATCTTTCTGGATCGCATGAATCCGCTGTATTCCTCGGATTACCGCTTCCGCGATGTGTATTACATGATCAGCGCGGCGGAGAACAAGGAGAAAACGCCCAAGGGCGCGATCACCGCTCTTGAGGGCTGGATTGACTGCTTTGAGCATGCCCGTCTTGCCGGCACGGTATTTGCGGGCGGTGTCAATGAGCCGGGCGAAATTGCCGCACGGCAGGATCTTCTGAACCGCGCCTATGAGCTTGGAAAGAACTGCTGATTCGGTGCGCGCAGGTATTGGAATATTGTGAGAACGAACCTCCGAAGATCCCGTTTTGCGGGTCTTCGGAGGTTCGTACTTTTTGCAATGGTGAGTGAGGGCATGTGCCGCACGGGGAAAGCGGAGCGGGACAGTGATGCTCGAAATCGCGTGACCCGCATCGGGAGCCGTCAGCCGCAGGCTGACGGCTCTGCGCGGACGGGCGGCGTATATTTGTTTTCTCTGTCCGTTTTTGATATCTGCCGCCCGTCCGCGTGCAGGCGCGGCAAGCCGCGCCTGACCGGTGCGGGCCGGTGCACAAACGGCACCGATCCGCGTCCGTGCCGCAGAACCGAGATCGCCGTGCCGGTGCATACCGAAAAGCGTGACAAAAGGACAAAAAACGAGGAGCCTTGTTTTGAGGCTCCTCGCAATTTTTGATCCCGTATCTGGGGAACGCGTTCTTAGTCTTTTACTCAGACTCAGGCGGCTTCGGTGTTGAGTTCGGCGATGTAATCCAGAACAGCGTCCACGGTTTCCTGACCGTAAAGCTCGACCAAAGCGACATATGCTTCGTTCAACTCGTCACCCTGCAGCATGTTGCCTTCCTCGTCGAACAAAGCGTCAAAAATCGCCGAAACGGCGTCGGTGTCGATGTCGTTAATTTCTTCGTAGGAATCGAGGTCGGAGGGAGCGGTCACAGTGACCTTCTCGCCGATATCGTTAATGGTGATATCGGCAGATACGGTGACCTCGGCAGGCTCGGTGGAGACTGTACCGGAGTCGGAATCGCCGTCAGCTATCAGAGATGCATCGAGGGAGAGCTTTGCTGCAAACTCTGCCGTAAATGCGTTCTTTGCATTGTCCACCGTGCAGGTCAGAACGATGTTGTCGAACTTAATCTTCTCAAGATAATCATAAATCTGGCTCGGATCGGTGGGAAGGGTCGAGATCATGCTGTCGGAATCGCCGAAGTCGCCGGTGGAAACTGCGGGCATATTATCGACTACGAGCTTGACGATGTCCATGACATTCTGCGAGGTGATGGTATATTTTGCAACATACACATCCTTTTCGGGATTGCTGTACTCGGGCTTAATGTTCTCTTCGACATATGCGGTGAGCAGCTGTACGAGCTTGTTGACCTCTTCGGAGTTCTCACCGTTGGTGTACTCGGCGAACAACTCCTCAAGCTTCAACTCTTCATCGGAAAAGTCTTTCACGTACTTGCCGGAACCGTCATCGGTGTAGAGCTTTGTGCCGTCGATGTAATACTTCTGGCTGCTCTTCTGACCCATGGCAGAGGTGTCGAGCTGTACGGACGCCTGCTTGATCACGCCGTCCTCAACGAGGGCATCGATTAATGCGGCAAAGTCTATCTTGACGGTGGAGCCGTCTCTTGCAACGGTCAGGGACACGTTGGCGGCGGCAGACAGTCCGTTGTCGAGAATGCTCTTGAACTTGACGTCGGTAGCCTTAAAGAGATTGTCGTATTCTTCCTCGGTCAGCTCTGTTTTGGTGTCGGCGGAGGTTTCCGCAGACTTATTGTCGGTTTCTGCGTTTTTGTTCGCTTCATTGTCCTTGTCACAGCTGACCATAGCAAACATAAATACTACGGCAAGCAGAAGGGCAAGAATTCTTGAAATCTGCTTCATGCTTTGGTACCTCATTTTCTGTATTCCGCCGATACCGTGTGGAACTGCATATCTGCGATCACAGCATTATAACAAAAAGTTTTCAATTTGTCAAGTAAATTCGTAAAAAATCGAGTCTTGTAAAAAGTTTTACAATAAGTGCGAAAGGTTTTTAAGACCTTACCGCACTTATTTT
>CABUHM010000200.1:0-3392 GCA_902491355.1 uncultured Eubacteriales bacterium | reverse complement strand
ATCCTTTCCGCAGGAGGCGATAATCTCGTCCAGTGCACCCTTGCACACCTTGCCGGAAATGCCCGCTTCGGTCAGATCGAAGCCGAGGAACGCCTCGGGATACACGGTGTTGTTGGAGAACACCCTGATCTCAAAATCGCCCTCGCCCTGCAGGCAGACCTCGTTCACCGCATTGAATTCCGCGGCATCCGCCTGCGCCTCGGTGATAACATCGCCCGCGTTCACCAAAACCTCACCCGTAATGGGGCTGACGATGTCGCGCGCGGCGGTATGACCCTCGATGCGTCTTGCGATGCCCAGCTTCTTGTTGAACTTATAGCGTCCCACGTTGGCAAGGTCGTAGCGCTTGGGATCGAAGAAATAGTTATGCAGAAGCAATTCGGCGCTTTCCACCAGAGGCGGCTCGCCCGGACGGAGCTTCTTGTAGATCTCCTTGAGCGCCTCATCGTGCGCCGAAGAGTTATTCTTATCCGCCTCAGCCGGCATGGTATCCTTTTCCAGGGTAGCCAGCACCAGAGGATCCTCGCCGAACATCTCTTTGATCTCGGCATCGGTTCCCAGACCCAGTGCGCGGATGAAAATGGTGATGGGGAACTTACGGTTCTTGTCCACACGGATGTAGAACACGTTATTGGCATCGGTCTCGCCCTCGAGCCATGCGCCGCGGTACGGGATAACCTGAGACTTGAAGATGCGCTTGCCGGTCTTGTCCATCTCGCTGGAGTAGTTGATACCGGGAGAACGGACGATCTGGGACACGATCACGCGCTCGGCACCGTTGATAACGAACGTGCCGTTTTCGGTCATAAGCGGGAAATCACCCATGAAGATCTCGCGTTCCATGACCTCGCCCGTCAGCTTATTGAACAGACGCACGGTAACGCGGAGCGGCGCGGCATAGTTGACATCGCGCTCCTTGCACTCCTCCACGGGATATTTCGGCTCCGGATCGATCGAGTAATCCACAAATTCGATCTGCAGATTTCCCGAATAGTCGGTAATGGGGGACACGTCGCGCAAGACCTCGCGCAGACCCTCCCGCAGGAACCACTGATACGACTTTTTCTGTACCTCAATCAGATCGGGCATTTCCAGGACTTCATCAATCTTGGCAAAACTCATACGGGTTTTGCAGCCGACTTTCTGGGGCTTTACCACTAAAAATCACTCCTTATATATGTGGGTGGAGAGATGCCGTCGGACGTCCGTAACGCACAAAAGGCACAAGATACCCGGTTTTCCCTACCCCTACGGCAAGCTGGTTACTGCCGAATTATAAGCCGGGAAAGCAAAATATCTTCCGCCTAAAAGCACGAAACCACACGCCGAAGCCCTCCCGAGACGGTTTACCAGGCATCTGGTGCCAATTTCGCATCAAATTATATGAGAAATTAAGGACAGTGTATCACAAAACAGCTTATTTGTCAAGGCATCAGAAGGCGAAAGGATATTATTTACAAAATTTTTATATTTTAATATTTTGTTAAAACGCGGATCAACCCTTGCAATTTCGGGTGTTTTGTGGTATGATAAAACGAAAGTTGCAGTTATCCATTGGTTTAAGGAGGTGAAAAACTTGCCGAACATTAAGTCCGCTAAAAAGCGTGTAGCAGTCACCGCTACCAAAACGCTTCAAAATAAGATGTTCAAAACTTCCCTCAAGACGATCATCAAGAAGTACGACGCCGCTCTCAGCGAAGGCAACAAGGATGCCGCCGCTCTGGCATACAAGGCCGCCGTCAAGAAGATCGATCAGGCAGTTGCGAAGGGGATCATCCATAAGAACAACGCCGCAAGAAAAAAGAGCCAGTTCACAATGAAGCTCAGCCGTATGGGCGCGTGAAACGTCCCAACGAGAAATATCCGGTTTGCCGTGTGCAAGCCGGATTTTTCTTTTTCTTCCTTATATATGTACTGCGTGTATATACTGCTTCCCTCTTTTCATGCACGCCGTCCGCGTCTCGGGCGGGGATGAATGTGCCGCAGAACGGTTTTGACGGCAAAAAGAGCAACGCATGCAAATTCCCATCACCCTTTTGTGCCGTTTTGCGGCACGTTCGCACGATTCGACATGCGAAATCTGTCCGTTTTGCAGGATTGTCCGCGCAAAAATTCAAAATTTTAATTTTGCACCGTATTTTTTACCCGATTTCTATTGACAAGGTTTTTGTGTTATGCTATAATTTTCCCATGTTTTGCATAGGATCACGGGATGCCTGCCCGCGGGCAGTTGTCCCTGCACCCGATACAACGGCTTGTAACCGTCCAAAACTTTTTTGAATTTTTTCAAGGGAGGACACGCAAATGTTCAAAAACGCATATCTTGCAGACCTGATGGAGCAGGTCATTCATCGCAATCCCGGCGAACCTGAATTTCATCAGGCAGTCCGCGAGGTTCTGGAATCCCTGGAGCCCGTGGTCGAAAAGTATCCCGAATTCATCGAAAAAGGCGTGCTTGCAAGCCTGGTCGAGCCGGAACGCATCATCAAGTTCCGTGTGCCGTGGGTCGATGACGCAGGTCATGTTCAGGTCAACCGCGGCTTCCGCATTCAGTTCAATTCCGCAATCGGCCCCTACAAGGGCGGTCTGCGTTTCCACCCCTCGGTATATGAGGGCATCATCAAGTTCCTCGGCTTTGAGCAGATCTTCAAGAACTCCCTGACCGGACTGCCCATTGGCGGCGGCAAGGGCGGCTCCGACTTTGACCCCAAGGGCAAATCCGATATGGAGGTCATGCGCTTCTGCCAGAGCTTTATGACCGAGCTTTCCAAGCACATCGGCGCTGACACCGACGTTCCCGCAGGCGATATCGGCGTGGGCGGACGTGAGATCGGCTATCTGTTCGGTCAGTACAAGAGACTGCGCAACGAATTCACCGGCGTGCTCACCGGTAAGGGTCTGACCTACGGCGGAAGCCTTGCACGTACCGAGGCAACCGGCTTCGGTCTTTGCTACTTCACCGAGGCAATGATGGCGGACAAGGGCATGTCCTTTGCCGGCAAGACCGTTGTGGTTTCCGGTTCGGGCAACGTTGCCATTTACGCAAATCAGAAGGCAACCGAGATGGGCGGCAAGGTCGTTGCCATGTCCGACTCCAACGGCTATGTTTACGATAAGAACGGCATCGACCTCGACTGCGTGAAGCAGATCAAGGAAGTGCGCCGCGGCAGAATCAAGGAATATCTGGACGTGCATCCCGAGGCAGAGTACCATGAGGGTTGCAAGGGCATCTGGACCGTGAAGTGCGACATCGCCCTGCCCTGCGCTACCCAGAACGAGATCGACGAGACCTCCGCAAAGGCTCTGATCGCTAACGGCGTTCAGGTCGTGGCAGAGGGCGCGAATATGCCGTCCACGCCCGAGGCGATTTCCGCATTCCAGAATGCAGGCAT
>CABUHM010000199.1:0-3414 GCA_902491355.1 uncultured Eubacteriales bacterium | reverse complement strand
TTGCCTCATCGTCGCTCATGTGCTCCACGGCGTTGAGATCAAACGCGCCTGTGTGAACCTTTTGCGCAAAGTCCGTGATGTACTCCGCCTTGCGGAAGGTCATGCCGAGCGATTGCAGGGCAGGGATGTCGGCGGACAGAACGGATTCTGCGTTGACCGCGCCCAGGGTATCCTGCATTCTCTGCCAGATGGTCGCCTGTGCCTTGGTTGAAATCTGCTGTCCGATGATGTGGTGAACGACCGACGAAAACAGATCCGTATCCACCGCACGGTCGATGTGTCCGATGCGGTCAATGACCTTACCGAGCCGCTTGTCCCTTTGCCGCAGATAGGCAAGCTCCGCTTCTCCGTATGAAAAGTACATCCGTATCACCCTCTTGCATTTCTTCGAATATATGTTATACTTATTTATAGGTTGTGCTGTTATTGTACCACACTTGATGAAAAAATGCTATCGGTAAATATTAAAAAATTGCCGGAAATCGACACAAATCCGCATTCGTGTTGTTCCGTTCTGTCCCGATCGATGGTACAATGTGACCATCAAACAAGGGAGGCTACAAGCCATGAATACAGATAAGATTTACGCAGAACAGCTCGCCAACGAATACGCACCCAAGGATACCTCAAAGGTGGTCGCCCTTCGCAAGCTGGATGCAAAAGCCAAGCTCCCCGCCAACGTTTTCACGTACAGTCTTGGCGTGATCTCCGCTCTTGTTTTCGGCACGGGGATGTGCCTTGCCATGGGGGAGATCGGCGGCACGGTCGGTTCTTTTGTACTGGGCATTGTCATCGGTCTGATCGGCATGGTCGGTATGGGTGTCAACTATCCGATCTATCGGCGCATTCTCGAAAACGGCAAGAAGAAATATGCCTTTGAGATCATGGAGCTTGCCAAAGAGATCAGCGAGAAATAAGCCGTGAAACGGGCGCTGACGGTTCTCGGGAAAATTCTGCATCCCCCGAAATGGGTGCTCTTTTCGGCACCGCCCTTGGTTTTTGCCGCTCTCATTTACATTTTTGCCGTCGGACAAAACGACAGTGCGCCGGCGTACCTGATCTATGGGCTGTCGGCGTACTGTCTGACCATTGTCGTTCTGCCGCTTCCGAGTCTGATACGGAACGCAAGGGCAGGTGTCATGCGGCGGATCAACGGCACGGCGTTCGGCGGCAGATATGTGAATGACCTTGTGTTTCGGGGCAGTGTCGGCATCTGTCAGGGGATGACCATGAATTTCCTCTATGTGCTGTTCCGCATTGTCGTTGGTATTCGGTATGCGTCGGTGTGGTCTGTCTCCATGGCGGTCTACTATCTGGTGCTTGGGATCCTTCGTCTGTCGCTGATCCTGAGCTATCGACGTCGAGTCGAAACGGACGAGTTGCGTTGCTACCGTCGGACGGCGCGGCTCCTGTTCCTGCTCAACATTCCCATGGGCGGTATGATCCTGCTGATGCTGCTGACAAACGCAGGCTATTCCTACCCGGGATACGTGATATACCTTTCGGCAATGTACACGTTTTATACGATGATCGTCTCGGTGATCAATCTCGCAAGGTTTCGTCGGTTGGGCAGTCCGATCCTGTCTGCGGCAAAGGTGCTCAATTTTATTGCCGCCCTGATGTCGGTTCTCGGCTTGCAGACGGCAATGATCGCGCAGTTTTCTACGGAAAGCGACGACTTTCGGCGGCTGATGAACGCCCTGACAGGCGGTGCTGTCTGGATCGCTGTAATTCTGACCGCCGTCTGCACGCTGAATCGGAGCAAGAAAAAGAAAGATGAGGTAACATCCGTTGAACAAGTCTGAGAGTAAATATTTTGCTACCGCTGTACGTATGGATGAGGCGTTTTTGGAGTTGATTGAAAAGAAGGATTTTGCCTACATCACGGTCAAAGAGATCTGCGAAAGAGCGGGCGTGAACCGTTCCACCTTTTATCTGCACTATGAAACGGTGGGCGACCTTTTGGCGGAAAGTGCACAGCACATCATTGATGAGTTTGTGGCGTGTATGCCCTACGACACGGCGGAGTTTCTGGAAAAGCTGGAGGATCGTCCGCTTGACGAGCTGTACCTCATCACGCCGGAATACCTGACACCGTACTTGACGTACATCAGGGAGCACCGTCGCGTCTTTCGGGCGACCGTGGAGCAGGCGTCCGCCCTGCGGATGTATGACGCTTATGCGGCGCTGAACCGTCACGTGCTGACACCGATCCTGAACCGCTTCGGGGTGCCGTCGGACGATCAGAAATATGTGATGCAATTTCACATCAGTGGTCTGATGGCGATTATCAACGAATGGCTCAAGGGCGATTGCGCGGACAGCATTGAGCATATCATTTCGGTGATGCAACTCTGTATCAAACGGTAATGAAGCGATCGGGGACGGGACGCGATCCCTGTGCAAAATATGATTCGACGGAATCTGAATGATTTGACCGCTTTTTGCGGCAGATTATTCTGAAGAGTCAAGAGGTAAATGCCAAAGAGTGCAAATAGTTTGATTTTGACGTGCTTTAAGCGGCTAATATGCTGTTTATGCAAGTATTATCAGGATCCGCAGAAGCACATCGGGGCGTTTTTGCGCGGAATCCTGTTGTTTGCCGCCATTGCCGCACTGACAGCCGCAGTTGTCACGTAGCTTTGAACATTTCTTTGATTTCTGACGTTTCATTGTAAGTGAGGTACATGCGAAGCCCCGCGTCGGGCGCCGTCTGCCGCAGGCAGACGGCGCGGACGGGGATCGGCGGCGGATTTTGACCGTGCAGTCGGTTTTGCAATACTGCCGCCGGATCCCCTCACGCGCGCGGCAAGCCGCGCGCGCCCCGACGCGGGGCGCGAAGTCTGCGCGAACCTGACGGAATGCAAAAGCATCGGCAAGAGCGCCGCCCCTGTCGGACCGTGTGACACCGCGCCCTTCGGTCATAACAAGTATAAAACCGAACGGTAAACTGTACAACCGCAATTGCATAAAACGGAAGTAAAACGCGGGGCATCAGTCCCATTCGGAATTCATAATGTTAAAAATGCGCTGTAACGTCCGCCTGCATAATGCAGGGACGGATATTACGGCGCTGTTTGCTCGGCCGGATCACGTGCAAGAAATCTGTTTTTCAGGTGAAAAAAATGCAAAAAACGGGACACCCGCCGCTTTATGCGGAAGGGTGTCCCGAAATATTGCTTTATGTGATCGGATATCAGACCACACCGTGTGCCAGCATGGACTTTGCGACCTTGAGGAAGCCTGCGATATTTGCACCTGCAACCAGATTGTCCTTCATGCCGAATTCCTCGGCGGCGGATGCCGCATTGTGATAGATATTTACCATGATGTCCTTGAGCTTTGCGTCAACCTCCTCGAAGGTCCAGGAGTAACGCATGGAGTTCTGGCTCATTTCCAGTGCGGAGGTAGCAA
>CABUHM010000198.1:0-3416 GCA_902491355.1 uncultured Eubacteriales bacterium | reverse complement strand
GCCCCCACCGTGCACAAGTTACTTGTGCGCGGTGGGGGGCCTTCGGATATGTGAACTATACGTTCAACCCTGCTTTGGAAAAACTCAGTCCTCAATGGCGGCTTTCTTGGTCAGTGCGGCACGGAAGATCTCGGTGTCGAACTTGGGTGTCCGATCGTAGCGGTACAAGCCGTTCTTTTCCTGCTCCACGTCGGTGAGCTGGGTGTAGCACAGAGCGCAGATGCAGGGGTTGGACAGAAGGACGTCAGCCAAACCGATAAAGCGGTCGATGAATTCCTCCTTGGTCTTGGGACCGTTGCCGTAGCCCCAACCGTCATTGCCTTCGGTCCATGCGATTCCGCCGTATTCCGATACGAAAACGGGGGTCTGCTTGCCGGGATAATGCTGACGGTGCGGTGCGTGCTCGTCATAGAAGGTGCCGTCCTTGGGAAGGTTCTCATACTGCGTGCGGAAAACGGCGGGATCCTGCTGATAGTTGTGAACGTCGTAAATGTCGGTGATCACGTGGAAGTTGCCGCTGGTGTCGATGCAGGGACGGGAAGGATCGATCACCTTGGTGTCCTGATGTCTGCCCGCGTAGTCCCATGTCTCATTGCGGGGACACCAGCCGACAATGGACGGATGGTTGAAATCGCGGTTCACTTCCTCAATCCACTCGCCGAGAATGTTCTTCAGGGATGCAGGATCGCTGTGATCCATGCCCCAGTCAGGAAACTCGCCCCATACGATGTATCCCATGCGATCCGCATGATACAGGAAGCGCTCCTCGAAAATTTTCTGATGCAGACGTGCGCCGTTGAAGCCGCATGCAAGAGAAAGACTGATGTCGTTTTTCAGTGCCTCGTCGCTTGGTGCGGTGTAAATGCCGTCCGGATAGAAGCCCTGATCCAGCACCAGACGCTGGAACACTGATTTTCCGTTGAGCAGGAAGCGGTAGCCGTCAAGTCCGACCGAGCGCAGACCGAAGTAGCTCTGCACCACGTCGTCGCCGTAGGTCAGGCGCAGATCGTACAGTCTGCCGTGACCGATCTCCCACAGGTGCTTTTCGGACAGGGGAAGGGTGAGCGTGGCACTGCCCGAGGTGCAGACTGCTGAGACTGAACCCACAGGCTTGCCCTCGTAGAAGGCTTCCAGCTTCCATTCGGCACTGCCGTAAAGCTGGGCCTGGACCGTGACCGAGCAATCCTCAATGCTGGGGTAGTAACGTGCGGAGCGGATGCAGGTCTTGGGCATGAACTCCAGCCACACGGTCTGCCAGATGCCCGTGGTGCGCGTGTAATCGCACCCGTGGGAATGGAACATTTCGCTCTGCTTGCCGCGCGGGATCAGGGGATCGCGCTCATTGTCGCGCACGAAGACGGCGACGCTGTTTTCGCCCGCATGCACCAGATCGGTGATCTCCATGGAGAAGGAGACATAACCGCCGATGTGCCGTCCTGCGTACTCGCCGTTTATGTATACGGTGCATTCGTAATCCACGGCACCGAAGTGGAGAACCACCCGACCGCTCTTCTGTTCATCGGTAACGGGGAACAGACGGCGGTAGACCAGACCGTAGATAAAATCGGTGTGATGTACGCCAGACAGGACGCTTTGCGGGCAGAAGGGAACCGTAATCTTGCCGCTGACGGGATTCGCCATGTTGCCAAGGGCGCGTTCCTCGCCGCTTCTGCCGTTGTCGATCTCAAACTGCCATTCGCCGTTGAGATTCAGCCAATTTTTTCTCTCAAATTGAGGCTTCGGATGTTCGCTTCTCGGAATTTGATTCATAGTGAAACTCCTGTATTATATAATTAGTATTGATGTAACAAGCTATCGTTTGCACGCCGCTTCAATGAATCCAGATCCATAAATATGAGGTGGTAAGCGCCGCTCCGCAGGATATTAGGGAAACGCGCACCAAATCGAGGCGGAACCAGATGAGAACCACCGCCGTGACAAAGCCGACTGCCGAGCTGAAGCCGTCTCCCGTGGTGCCGAACACGGCGGGAACCGTCATCACCGACAGAGTGACATACGGCATGTAGTGAAGGAAGGATCGAAGAAATCCGTTCTTGATCTCGCGGTGGAGCAGGACAATGGGCACGGCGCGGATGAGAAAGGTGATGGATGCCATTGCCAGAATGTAGAAATAGAAATTATGATTCATGGGAGGATACCTCCGCGGAATCGTCATGCGGTCGGATCACAGCCGCCGCGGCGGAAAGGATCAGGGTCAGAATCATGACCCGCATTCCGGACGACAGCTCGCGCAGAACGGGCAGATAGGTAAAGAGCGTGCTCGCAAGCATGGAAATCACGATCAGACCCGCCATAAAACGATCCTGCTTTGCGGCGGGAATGATGATGGAGAGAAACATGCAGTACAGCGCTAAAGACATGACCTTTGTGATGTTATCGGGCAGAACATTGCCGAGCAGTGCGCCGAACACCGTACCTCCGACCCAGCCGGGGGATGCGATGCAGAACAGACCGAGGGAATAAGAGGGGGGCAATTTGCCGGGATATGTTGCGGAAAGCGCGAAGATTTCGTCCGTGATCCCGTAGGCGAGGAGCAGACGCTTCCCGATCCCCGTTTCCCGCGGGAGCTTTTGCGACAGGGAGCAGGACATGAGCAGATAGCGCAGATTGATGACCAATTCCGTGAGCGCCATCTCCGCGTAGCCGCCGCCCTGTGCGATAAGATTGATGGCGGCGAACTCACCGGCTGAGGCATGCATGGTAAACGACATCAGTCCCGCCTCCCAAGGGTTCAGACCGGCGGCAGCCGCCGCGATTCCGAGGGTGGTTGCGACAAACAGATATCCCATGCAGATCGGGATCCCGTCATGCAGACCGCGAAAAAACGGACTGCCTTTTTTGACATGTGACAATGACATAATTGCTCCGTGCGCAAATTGCTGATGTGTTGATGTGAAGAAACACTGTTGCAACCCTGTTGCAATAATGATTAACTTTTCCGATACCAAACATTTTACCACATTTTTGCCGTATTCACAAGGGAAACGGGATAAATTTAATAAATTTTACATGGCGTTTATGGAAAATCCATGCGAAATTTGTTATACTAAGAAAAAACGGAGGTATTATGAGATGAGCATTCAGCATATATCGGAAGCGGAGTTTGAGACCGAGGTGGAGACCGTGCAGGAAACGGTTCTTTTGGACTTTTTTGCGGACTGGTGCGGTCCGTGCCGCATGCTGGCACCTGTTTTGGAGGCGTTTGCCGAAGCACATCCCGAAGTGAAGGTGTGCAAGATCAATGTGGACGAAGAGGCTCAGCTTGCCGCCATGCACGGCATTGTCAGCATTCCCACGCTGATCGTCTATCGCAACGGCGCGGAAACGGCGAGAACCGTCGGTCTTTCCACAAAAGAGGAGATCGAGGCGCTGATCGCACAGTGAAGGATGATGAC
>CABUHM010000197.1:0-3436 GCA_902491355.1 uncultured Eubacteriales bacterium | reverse complement strand
GTGTCTCTTTCAATGATGTCGATGGGTTTTCCGGTGTTGGCGGAAAGAATTGCGTTCAGTTTTTCGCGCGTGCGGATGATGTGGTCGGCGTGGATCTTGATATCGCTTGCCTGACCCTGCATGCCGCCGAGCGGCTGGTGGATCATGATCTCACTGTTCGGCAGGGCAACGCGCTTGCCCTTCGCACCGGAAGACAGAAGAAATGCGCCCATGCTTGCCGCCATGCCCACGCAGATGGTGGAGACATCGCACTTGATGAAATTTATGGTATCGTAGATCGCCATGCCTGCGGTCACGGAGCCGCCGGGGCTGTTGATATACAGGTGGATGTCCTTATCCGGATCCTGGGATTCCAGAAACAGGAGCTGTGCGACCACAAGGGATGCGGTGACGTCGTTGACCTCATCGCTCAGGAATATAATGCGATCGTTGAGCAGGCGGGAATAAATGTCGTATGCCCGCTCGCCGCGGTTGGTTTGTTCTATGACGGTTGGTACCAATGCCATATCGGTTTCCTCCTTCCATGATGTGTCGGGGAAAGGACGGGGCGATTACTCTGCCTTGTCTTCCTCGGCTTTGGGAGCCGCCTTCTTCGAGGTGCGCTTCTTCGGTGCGGGACGCTCTGCCTCGCCGCCCTCCTCGATAGTCTTCTCAGCGGTCTTTTCTGCCTTTTCGGCTTTTTCTGCCTTTTCGGCGGTTGCCTTCTTGGTGGTTCTCTTCTTTGCGGCAGGCTTCTTCTCCTCGGTTGCGGCTTCAGGCGCTTCGTAAGCCTTCTCGGTCACGTTTGCCTTTTCCTTAATGAGGGCGACTGCCTTCTGCATAGCGATGTTCTCGGTGAGCATATCGGAAGCCACGGACTTCTTGATGTCCTCAACAGGCATGCTGTAGGCATCGGAGAACTTCTTGTACTCTGCCTCGATATCCTCTTCGGTTGCGGTGATGGCTTCTGCTTTCGCAACGGTCTCCAGAGCCAGACGGGTCTTGACCTGACGCTCTGCATAGGGGCGAACCTGTGCGCGCATGTCGTCCAAGGTCTGGTTGGTGTACTTGAGGAAGGTGTTGAGATCCAGTCCCTGCGCGCGCATGTCGTAGTCGCGGTCGCGGATGACGTTCTCGGTCTCGGCATCGATCATGACCTCGGGTACCTCGACCTCGGTGTTTGCCAGGAGCGCATCGATGAGCTGGCTCTCTACGTTGTTGTCAGCTTCCTTTGCGTTCTTTTCTTCCAGTTTCGCCTTGATATCTGCCTTGTATTCAGCCAGGGTATCAAATTCGGAGACATCTTTTGCAAACTCATCGTCCAGTGCGGGAAGCTCGGTCATTTTAATCTCATGCAGCTTGACGCGGAACACAGCGGGCTTGCCGGCAAGCTCCTTGGTGCTGTAGTTTTCCGGAAAGGTCACGTTTACGTCGAACTCGTCGTTGACGCTGTGACCGACGATCTGATCCTCATATCCGGGGATAAAGGTGCCGCTGCCCAGCTTGAGGGTGTAGCCCTCGGCATGACCGCCCTCGAATGCAACGCCGTCCACGGTGCCGTCAAAGTCAATGGAGACGGTATCGCCGTTCTGTGCGGCGCGGTCGGTGATCTCCACTATGCGGGAGTTGCGGTTCTGTACGCGACCAAGCTCGGCGTCCACCTCTTCGTCGGTCACGGGACGGACGGTGCGGGTAGCTTCCAGTCCGGTGTATGCCTTGACCTCGGCGGTGGGCTTGAGGGTGCAGGTCGCCTTGAAGGCAACGCCGCTCTCGTCGATGGCGGTCACGTCGAATTCGGGACGACCCACAACGTCGAGCTCTGCTTCCTTGACTGCTGCCTCATAAGCGTCGGGAAGGATATCGTTAATGGCTTCCTCGTGGAAGATACCCTTGCCGTACAGCTTCTCCACCACGTGTCTCGGAGCCTTTCCGCGGCGGAAGCCGGGAACGGTCATTTTAGCCAGGTTTTTCTTAAACTGACGATCCAGTGCAGCGTCAAACGCCTCTTTGGAAGCGGAAAACTCCAGCTCTGCTACGTTATGCTCTTTGTTGGTAACTTTGATCTCGCTCATGTTTTTTGAAGTCCTCCAATGTTTATTGTATAATTACATTTTCTCTTCATTCTATCGAATTGTGCCGCTTTTGTCAAGCGTTTTCGCCAAAAACACTCAAACTTTAGTGTTATGGCGGCAAGTGTCAACCGGCAGGGGGCGGAAATTCAGATAATCTGCCGAAATCAAGGCATATTCAATGTCCTCATGCGCAAAGACGGGCGGCAGATCGTACTGGCTGTGGATATGTCCGAACCACACGCGCCGCACGCCGAACCGATGCAGGATATCGGTGATCTCGGTGCAGACCGAGCCGCGGAACACGGGCGGAAAATGGAGAAAGACCAACGGTTCGGCATCGGGTCGGAGTCGCATGCCCGCTTCCAGACTCAGGGTGAGTCGTGCCGCCTCCCGATTGACGATCTTTGCATATTCCGTGTCGGACGGTCCCAGCCGTTCCTCGTTCCACCATCCGCGGGAGCCGCAGATCAGCGCATTCTGCTCAAAATAGGCATTATTGTACAGAAAGGACAGGGTGGAAAGACAGTTCTGCGCGCAGAAATCGGTCAGTTTGGTGACGGTCTGCCACCAGTAATCGTGATTTCCTTTTCCCAGAATTTTACGCCCGGGCAGTCGGTTAAGAAATGTAAAATCGTCCAGTGCTTCCTGCGGCGTCATCCCCCAGGAAATATCTCCCGGTATGATCACGGTATCGTTGGGGGTCACGGTCTTGTTCCATGCGCGTTCCAGCTTGGTAATATAGTCGTTCCACCGCGATCCGAACACCTCCATGGATTTGTTTTCGGACAGCGAAAGGTGAAGATCCGCTATGACGTAAAGACTCATTCTGTTTTTTGAATCCTTCCTTTCGGGCGGAATAAATTGTTCGGTGCGGGGCAAACTGATACAAGTCGAGAAGAAAGGAGATGAAACGCAATGTCCGAACAGACAAAGAACGATTTCTGCGGCGACGGCAACTGCAAGCACATCCGTGGGATCAACTGTGACGTGCAGAACTGCATTCACCACAACGGCGACTGCTACTGCACCGCCGAAAGCATTTCGGTAGGCCCCAGCCATGCATGCTGCAGCACCGAGACCGTATGCGCCACCTTCAGCCCGAAGGGTGAGTAAAGCCCCGTTTTTCCCGATATTATGAAATGCCGAGCACGTCGAGGACGCGCTGACGCATTTGGTCCGCTTCGATCGCCGCTTCGGGGTCGAAGCGGATTATTTTGCCTGCAAGGGAGGCAAGCGGGGCGGGAATGGGTGCACCGGTCACGCGGTTCAGCTCGGCGAGGTTCTCGAATTCATCGTCGCTCTTTTTACCGCTGATCGCCGTGAGGACCGACGAGGCAAACTTATACGGGCTTGCCGTGGAGACGGCGACCATGGGACGCGCGTCC
>CABUHM010000196.1:0-3459 GCA_902491355.1 uncultured Eubacteriales bacterium | reverse complement strand
GATCGCCATGGTGCGGATGATAACGCGGCTGACGTTGATGCCCGCATACTGTGCCGTCTTTGTGGACTCGCCCACCACGGAAATCTCATAGCCGTGCTTGGTCTTTCCGAGATAGAAGTAGATAAAGACGGCAAGAAGCAGGAACACGATGATGTTGATGGTGTAGCCGTGACCGAAAATGTCGGGAAGCCAGCCGATCTGGGTCTTGGTGTTGATCTGCTCCAGCGCGGAGGCGCGACCCTTCCAGGTGTTGTAGAAATAGTCCATGATCTTCATGGCGACATAGTTCATCATCAGGGTGAACAGGGTCTCGTTTGTGCCGAATTTCGCGCGGAAGATGGCGGGGATCACACCCCAGACGGCACCGAATACGATGCACGCCAAGATCATGCAGGCGTAAAGAGAAAAGCCCGAAAGAGCTCCTGCCGCCTCACGCATGACGATTGCGGTGACAAGACCGCCCATGATGACCTGGCCCTCGGCACCGATGTTCCAGAAGCGCATCTTGAAAGCGGGTGCCAGTGCGACGGCGATGCAGAGAAGCTTAGCGGCGTAAACGGCGCTGTCCCAGCATTTGATGCGCATGCTCGTGGCATTGCCGAAGCGTCCGAAGGTGCCGTTCCACATGGAGACAAAGGTATCCTTCAACGAAACGCCGGCGGTGATATTCACAAACAGACCGCAGGCGAGCAGAGCAATGACCAGTGCGACGCCGCGAATGATCCACGCGCGCGTTGCGGAATGGTTGGGATTGCTCATGATCCGCATGAACGGTTCTTTTGTATGTACGGTTTTATTCTCCATCGGACTGCACCTCCTCCGTGTCCTTTTTTAAGTTGGTCATCAGCAGACCCAGTTCTTCCTTGGTTGCGTCCTTGCCGTTGATAATGCCGTTGACCTTGCCGCCGCACAGCACCATAATGCGGTCGGAAAGCGCCATGAGCACGTCCAGATCCTCGCCCACGTAGATCACGGCGACGCCCTTCTTCTTTTGCTGATTGAGCAGGTCGTAAATGGCGTACGAGGTGTTGATATCCAGACCGCGAACGGCATATGCGGTGAGCAGAACACTGGGCGCCGCGGCAATTTCACGTCCCACAAGCACCTTCTGCACGTTACCGCCCGAAAGCTGACGCACGGGGGTCGAAATGCCCGGCGTTACCACCTCGAGGTTTTCCTTGATTTCCTCTGCAAGACGGCGCGGCGTTTTTTTGTGCGCAAACACGGGCGCACCCTCGTTATAGGTTTTCAGCATCATGTTTTCGGTCATGCCCATGGAGCCTACAAGACCCATGCCGAGACGGTCCTCGGGCACAAAGGAAAGGGTGATGCCCAATTCCTGGATCTGACGCGGCGTCTTTCCGATGAGGTCGCGGTCGGTGCCGTCGGGCGCATGGTAGACAATGTCCGAATCGTGGGACGGATGCTGAAGTCCCACAATTGCCTCGAGCAGTTCCTTCTGTCCGCAACCCGAGATTCCCGCAATACCGAGGATCTCGCCGCCGTAAGCGTCAAATGAAACGTGATCGAGAACGGTGACACCCTCCGCGTTTATGACCGAGAGATCCTGCACGGTGAGGCGCTTTTCGCGGTTCTCCACCTCGGGACGCTCGATGTTCAGGGTTACCTTTTTGCCCACCATCATTTCGGTGAGGGAAAGCTCGGTGGCTTCCGAGGTCTTAATCGAGCCGACATATTCGCCCTTGCGCAGAATAGCGACGCGATCCGAAACGGAGAGCACCTCATGGAGCTTATGTGTGATGATAATGATGGACTTTCCATCGCTCTTCATGTTGCGGATAACAGCGAATAGCTTTTCGGTCTCCTGCGGGGTCAAAACTGCGGTCGGCTCGTCCAAGATCAGGATATCGGCACCGCGGTACAGAACCTTGATGATCTCCAGGGTCTGCTTCTGTGAAACCGACATATCGTACACCTTCTGCGAAGGGTCCAAATCGAAGCCGTAGCGTTCACAGATCTCGGCGATACGGCGGGCGACCGCGCGCAGATCGAATTTACTGCCGCGCTCCAGTCCCAGCGCCACGTTTTCCGTTGCGGTAAACAGGTCGATGAGCTTGAAGTGCTGATGCACCATGCCGATCTTATGATCGATGGCATCCTTCGGGGAGCGGATGGCGACAGGCATGCCGTCCACCAAAATCTCGCCCTCGTCGGGATAATAGATGCCCGAGAGCATGTTCATAAGTGTCGTTTTTCCGCTGCCGTTTTCGCCCAGTAGCGACAAAATCTCACCATGCTCCACGGTGAGGTTTACGAGACTGTTCGGCCACACGGCACCAAAACGCTTGCTGATATCCCGCATTTCGACGGCGGGCGCTTTTTGTGTCTCTTCCATTCGATTTTGACCCTTTCTGAAGGAGTGTGGAGTGCTCGTTTCATCGGCAAAATGCGCAGTTGACCGCCTTTGGACAGAGGATAGGGGCGTAGATGTGAAGCCAATGAAAAAAGCAAGAAAGGGAAGCCGTTTTCGGGCGACTTCCCTCGGTTTTGCTTATTGGAATCAGTCGTTGTAGTCGGACTGAATCTCGGTGATGCCGTCTACGCGGACATCAAAGTAAGGAGCGGCGCGCAGAGAGGACTCATCGAAGTAGGTCACGCCGTTCTCGGTCTTGATGCACTCATTGCCCTCAAAACCGAAAGCGTTGGTGTAGGAGGTGATGTGCTCGCCCTTCACGGTGAATTTGGAGCAATCGAAAACCTTCAACTCGCCGGAAGCGATCTTAGCGGAAACCTCGGAAACCTTCTCAATGGTGCCTGCAGCTGCAGCCTTGCCAAGCTCGGTGGTGCCAACAGCCTTTTCGGAGTAGCCCTTTGCCCAATCCTGCTCAACGGTCTTACCCTCGGCCAGAGCGCGGAACAGGTATTCGTAGTAAACTTCCCAGTTGTTGGTGGGGGAGGTCAGGATCACATCAGCGGCGACATCGCGCATGTCAACGTTGTAGCCGACGGAGAAGCAGACGGTGCCCTTCTTCTGGAAAGCATCCTGCACTGCGGCGGGTGCGCCGGTGGAGTCTGCATGCTGACCGATGATAACGCAGCCCTGGCTCATGAGGTAGTCGGCAACGGATGCCTCTCTTTCTTCGCTGAACCAAGAGTTGGTGTACTTCACGGTCATGGAAACGTTCTCAACAACGCTCTGGATGCCGAGGAAAAATGCGGTGTAGCCGGAAACCACTTCTGCGTATGCGAATGCGCCGACGTAACCGATCTTGATGTTGCCGTCCTCATCGAATGCGGTGGGGAGAGCTTCCTTGGTCACGGTGCCGTTGTCGATCAGCTCCTTGAGCTTCATGCCGGCGATCACACCGGAGACGTAACGGGCTTCGTAAATGTCGGTGAATGCATTGAAGTAGTTCGGAAGATTGGAGGAAGCAGCCAGGTCACCGGTCATGGATACAAAGGTAACGTTGGGGTTGTCCTTAATGACGTTGCCGAAGA
>CABUHM010000195.1:0-3466 GCA_902491355.1 uncultured Eubacteriales bacterium | reverse complement strand
GCAGTCTCGGGTCATTGATCGACCCGAGACTGCCCGCTTTGCGTCTCCCGCAAAAATGAGGGTTTGTGCAGGCTTCGGGGTATCCCGCGTCGGCACGCGCGGCGCAGCCGCGCATGCCCGCGGGGATCGGCATATGACGTACCGCATCCCTTTGTAAAATACCGCCTGCCGATCCCCGCGACCCCGCCAGCCTTCGGCTGACGGGGCGACGCGGGTCGCTGTGTCACTCGGCGGAAAACCGCACCCGAGCAACTGTATCCACAGCGCCGAAGAAAGACGACGCAGAAGCAATTTTCGCGTTTTTTGGAAATAATTTCCGAAATACGCTTGACAAATGCAGACTATTATGATAGTATAGACTATAGAAATAGTACAGGAGGCACTGCGATGAAAGACAAGCTCTTTGACAGCGAAGCTAAGGTAATGGAGATCCTATGGGAGAAAAACCCGATCTCGGCAAAGGAAATCAGTCAAATTGCCGCTGAGAAGATCGGCTGGAACAAGAACACCACCTACACCGTGATCAAAAAACTGGAGGCAAAGGGCTTTATCCGCCGCGAGGATCCCGGTTTTGTCTGTACGCCTCTTGTGTCACAAAATGAGATTCGAAAGACCGAAGCCGCCTCGCTTGTCAAAAAGGTGTTCGGCGGTTCGCGCAAGGCGCTGTTTTCCGCTCTGGTCGAGGACGAGCCTTTATCCGAGGAGGAGATCGATGCACTGCGCAAGCTGATCGACCGAGGGTAAAAGCCATGTTGCAGGAGATTTTCTATTGGATATTCAATATGAGCATCATTGCCGCCCTCACCGGTGTGCTGGTCCTGCCTGTCAGACGGATCCGACGTCTCCCGAAAAGACTTACGGTGTTCCTTTGGATCATCCCGTATGTGAGGATGACGCTTCCCATCGGCTTGAACAGCCCGTACAGTCTCATGACTCTCCTGACACGTCTCACCACAAAAACGGTCGTGGTGTTTCAACCGACCGACGGCATAGCGTTTTCCTTCGCCAACAGCATCATGACCGCAGATTCCTATTTCCCGATCACCTATAAGGTCAGCGCCGTTGCAAAGGTATTCGGCGTGGCGTCCGTGGTGTGGATCATCGGCGCGTCGTCCATTCTTCTGACCATGATCGTCACTTATGTCGTGACCATGGCGGAGCTAAAGGATTCCGTGCTTCTGCGGGACAACATATATCACTCGGAAAAGGTGACATCCCCCGCAGTGTACGGCATTCTAAAGCCAAAAATCATTCTGCCGCTGTCCTATCGGGACAAAAATACCGAATTCGTCCTTCTTCATGAAAGGATGCACATACGGCGTCTTGATAATCTTTGGCGGTTGCTTGCGTTGGTCGTTACGGCATTTCATTGGTTCAATCCGCTGTGCTGGATCTTCTTAAAATGCTTTCTTGCGGACGTGGAATTGTCCTGCGATGAACGTGTTCTTGCAAAATCGGGAGCCGACCGTGCAAAGGAATATGCGGCTTCCTTATTGGAGAGCCGACAGGGAACTGTGGTATTTGCTTCTGCCTTCGGCGGTGCAAAAATACGCACAAGGATCGAAAACATTCTGTCATTTCGGAAATTGACCCGATTTTCACTTGCGGTATTTGCGGTGCTGATCGCCGCTGTTTGCTACGTATTACTGACAAATGCAGGCTGAAAGGAGAAGTAACATGAAAAGCAGAAAATTCCGTTTCTATTGGCTGTTCACTTGCATCGGCGTTTTGATTGCCTCGTATTATCCGCTGTCTATGGGGGTTCGGGTCATTGCCGACATGATCACCGACGGCACGGTGATGAAGGAAAATTATCCGAAATATATCATTCCGTACACCCCGATCTGCCTTGCCGTGATTGCGGCAGTATTCCTGATGCCCGTCTTTATGCGCGTGCTTCGGCGTTTTGCGTTTGTCGGCGGCGCGGCTTCGGCAATCGCGGTGTTCCTTGCCTCCGAGCTACTGTTTGAGCAAAGAGTGGTCGTGACCTCGACCGAAACCGTCGCAACGCTTGAGGACTGGCAGATGTTTATGTGCTATGTCCCGCCGGAGACCCTGACCACGACATACAAGACGCAGACCGCAGTCGATATTCTTATGGGAAACTACAATTCCGGATTTAAGATGCACTTCTACATCATATCTGCTGTTCTGATCCTTTCGATTCTGAACTGCCTGTACGGATTCGGCAGGATGACAAAATCCGGAGAAGGGAAGCGTCTGCAATCCCTGATCCTGCAATCGGGTTGTTCTCTCGCCTTCCTCGGACTGTGCATCCTCGCCTGTTTCACGGCGTTCTGGAGAGACGGAAACATTCAGGTGTCAGCCGTGTCGGCTTCCCTCATGGCAGTGTTCTTTATCCTGCTGGGTGTCACTGTCGGTGTGTTCGTCGGTTCGTTCCTCTTGGGAAAGCGCAGGCTTGTTTCGGTTTGGATCCCGTCGGTCACTGCCGCCTTCACGACCCTCCTGATGTACATTGGAGAAATGATCCTCCTGAATCGGCATTTGTACCGCTTCGGCACAGGATTCCTGTTCGACGGTATCCCCGCAATCGTCTTTGCCCCCGTCGATCTGCTGATCATTCTGGCATCGGGCGGTGTCACCGCGCTGATATTCTTCCTGCTTAACCGTCGCAACACTTGCTCCGCAGAGGCGTGACGGCTGTTGTGGGAGTCGAAAAAAGATGCCACATCGTATATTGACAAAACGGCGTTCGGGCTGTATAATGAACACATACCCCTTACAGTATGGAGGATACAGTCATGAAACAGTGTATGGATGCGGAAAATCTGCACCGCCGCCTGAAAAAGATCATCGGGCAGGTACAAGCCATTGACCGAATGGTGGATGAGGACGTGCCCTGCGAGGATGTTTTGGCACAGATCAATGCCGCAAAGTCCGCGCTCAACGGTTGCGGGAAGGTCGTGTTGGAGGGGCACATTCAGCACTGCGTCCGCGACGGCATTCAGCACGGCGATGCTGACAAGACCATTGAGAGCTTTACCAAAGCCGTGGAACGCTTCGCCAATATGCAGTAATACGTCCAGTAGCCGAAATTCGGACCTTATTTCAAAAAGTCAGTCCAAACGGGCTGACTTTTTTCGTGTTTCCTCTTGACAAAGTATACCCATATAGGTATACTATACGTATACCCCATACGGTATCGAAAGGAGATACATTTGTGAAGCGAGTTATGGAGAAGCTCGAGGCGTTCATGGCGCTCGGAGGAATCAAAAAGGACATTGCATTCCTTGCGATCTCGGGCGTTGCCGTTGTATGTAGTCTATTGAAAATTCAGCCGTTTCCGTTTGATATGGCGTGGGTCGCAATTGTTCTGTGCGGTCTGCCCATCATTATGGAAGCAGTCATCGGTCTGATCACGGCGTTCGACATCAAGGCGGATGTGCTGGTTTCTTTAGCGTTGATTGCGTCGCTCTGCATCGGAGAAACCTTTGCCGCGGGCGAA
>CABUHM010000194.1:0-3486 GCA_902491355.1 uncultured Eubacteriales bacterium | reverse complement strand
CAAGGCAAAGGCTTATCCCGCACAGCTCTCGGGCGGTCAGCAGCAGCGCATCGCCATTGCGCGCGCTCTTGCAACCGATCCGAAGGTGCTTCTGTGCGACGAAGCGACCAGTGCGCTCGACCCCAAGACCACACATTCCATCTTGTCCCTGATCCGTGAGATCAACCGCAAAACGGGCATTACGGTGGTGGTCATCACCCACCAGATGAGCGTGGTGGAGGAGATCTGCAACCGCGTTGCAATCCTTGACAACGGACATGTCGTGGAGGAGGGCGCGGTGAGCGAGATCTTCGCACGTCCGAAATCGGATGCCGCAAAGCGTCTGGTATTCCCCGACGGCATAGGCGATCTGCTCGTTTCCGACGGAAATCAGCGCGTGATCCGCGTCATTTTCAACGGCTCCAAGGCGGCGTCCGCGCCCCTCATTGCACAGATGGCGCGGGACGAAGGCATATGTGCAAACGTTTTGGGCGCGTCCACCCGCATCATCGGCGAAAAGGTGTTCGGCAACATGCTTCTGGGCTTTTCGGGCGGCAACGGCGAGGCGGAACGGGCGCTGGCATATCTCAACCGCGTAGAGCAGGTAATTACCGAGGAGGTGTCTGACCGTGTTTCATAACATGTTCTCCGAAAAATCACTGGAAAAGGCTTGGGATGTATTCCTGCATGAGATTCCCGGCGCTGTGTGGGACACCGTGTATGCGACCCTCTTGGCGACCCTGTTCGCCGTCCTGATCGGACTTCCCATCGGCGTCCTTCTGGTCACGGGCGATGTCGGCGGCATCCGTCCCCTGCCGCGCTGGCTGATGAAGGTGCTGAATATCATCATTAACATACTGCGTTCCGTACCCTTCCTCATCCTCATGATTCTTGTCATCCCGCTGACCCGTGTCATTGTGGGAACCTCGGTGGGCACCATGGCAAGCGTTGTGCCTCTGGTCATTGCGGCGTTCCCGTTTGTGGCGCGGCTCGTGGAAAGCAGTCTACGCGAACTGAACCCCAACATGATCGAGGCGACCCAGAGCATGGGCGCGTCTCCCTTCCGCATCGTGACCAAGGTCATGATCCCCGAGAGCATGCCCTCCCTCATCTCGAACCTGACCATCGCCCTGACCACCATCCTGTCCTACACCGCCATGAGCGGCGCCGTGGGCGGCGGCGGACTGGGCAAGATCGCCATCAGCTACGGCTATCAGCGGTACAATTACCTTGTTATGCTCATCGCCGTGGTGCTTCTTGTGGTGCTTGTGGAGGTGTTCCAAGGGCTTGGCACCTTCCTCTCGACCAAGTGCGATAAGCGGCTCAAAAAGCGCGGCTGACACCAGTCAGGGCGCATGACCCGAAATGCAGATAACCGGCGCTTCCCGATATATCAACGGGAAGCGTCGGTTTTGTATTATAGATTTTTCTCAACCTGTCACGGCGATCAGTCTGCCGAGACAATGTACTGATCCGGATAGTGCGACGTGGGATACGATCCGGACGGTGTGGCGCTCAGCGCGTCCATACCGTAGAAGGTGATCTGATGCCGCACATCGCCGCGGGTGATCGAGAAGGTCATATGTGCGTTCGTGGGCGTATATGCCGATACGGCATACGTACCGAGGTAATATGACGTTGCGCCGCTGCTCTTCTCCACGATCCTGCAGGTGAAGAAGCGAAGTACACCCGAGGGCACGCCCGACACGGTGTCCCCTGCCTGATAGTCGAACAGGGTTCCGAAATTGTGATAGATATCGTGCGTTACCGTATCGCCCATGTTGTAATAGTGCTTCACGGTGGAGTTGGGCAGAGTGAGGCTCTGATACTGCTCCGGCGTGATAGGTGCGAGATAGAACTGGGACGCGCCGCTGAGCGCATTTGCGGCGAAGGTATCGGTGATATACCCGAACAGGGCGATGCGCTGATTGAACTCATAGGAGATCAACCGGGTCGGCTCTGTTGCCGTGATCTCGGTGATCACCTGATCGGGCCATGCCACCACGGGATAATCCTGCGAGGTCGCCTGAAGGGATGCCATATCGTAGAAGGTCAGGTCATAGGAAATGCCTGCCGCACGATTGATTAGGGAGAAGGAGATCTGCGTGGAGGATGGCGTGTAGCCGTCCGGCGCGTACATACCGAGGTAATACGAGCCGTGCGCGCCGGACGGCGTGGTGGTCTCGATGGTGAAGAAGCGCAGAGCGGTTGCCGCATCATCGCCGATCACCGACCAGTCAGCGCCGAGATTCAGCACCGTTCCGAAATTGTGCGTGATGGTCCAGCCGTCCGGTGCGGATTCGCGGTATCTGCGGGTCTGCGCACCGGATGCGGTGAGCGCCGCATACTGCTCCGCCGAAATCTCGACGGCGTAGTAGTCGGGCGTGCCGTTCAATCCGATCGCCGACCAGTCGTGCGATCTGCCGAAGAGCATCACGCGCGCCGAGCCGCTGATTTCGATATGATTCAGACCCTGATATGCTACCGTGGAATCGACGCCGAGAGGCAGGATTCCGAGCAGAGCCATCCGCAGGCGGATATAGTCGTTTGAATCGGTCTTGCCATTGCCGTTGAGGTCGGAGGCGCGATCAGTCGCGCCCGTTAAGGTACGGTTACGGATCTGTGCTAAATCGTTGGAATCGTGCAGTCCGTTGCCATTGATATCACCCAACACAAGCACGGTTGCACTGCCGTATGCATTGGATACCTTGGAGCCGGTTCCCACATAAGCTCCCGCCATCGCAGGCGTTACGGTCACGCCTGTGGTAAAGGCGGCGATGGTCTTAGCCCCTGTTCCCGCAGGAACGGTCAGAACACCGTCAGCCAGAGAGAACGCCGTACCCGATTTGAGGGCGAATTCCTGCACCTCGGGTTCGGGATTGGGTACATTCTCTGAAACCTCGGCTCCTGTCTGCATGTTGATAACCGATGCGGAGAAGCCCGCATTGCGAAGCGCCTGTGCGCGGTTGATTGCATTCTGTAGAACCGAGAACGAGCCGGCGTACACATAATACTGTCCGTTCTGCTGTACGATCTCGCTCTCAAAGCCTGCATTTGCCAGATTCTGTGCCAGACGCGTTGCATTATCGGAGACCGAGAAGATGCCGCACCGTACACGGTAATTCGTTGCGGTGGTGCTGAACACCGCCTCCACGCTGACCACGGACGAAGGCATGGTAAAAGTATAGGTATACGCGCCGCCGCTATTCTGCACCGTGACAGCCGAGCCGGCGATCTTAAGTGAGGTGAGAGCATAACCGGAGGCGGGAGTCACCGTCACCGAAACCGTGGTGCCGGGGACGTTATACTGCTTCTGCGAACCGTCTGAGAAGGTCACGCTTCCCTGTCCGGTCACCGAAGCCGTCGTCTTATACGCAGTGGTGCCGGGGGTGCCGCTCTCGGTAATCAGCGCATCGAACCCCGCATTCTTGATCGCGTTCATCTGATTTTCCGCATTGGCGCGTACCTGATAGATGCCTGCGATTACATAATATCCGCCGTTGTCTT
>CABUHM010000193.1:0-3499 GCA_902491355.1 uncultured Eubacteriales bacterium | reverse complement strand
CCGCCGTCCCGTGACAGTACAGCCCAAACCGAAGGAGCATTCCGATGCATCCGATCAATAAAAGCACGTGAATACAAAAGCATATGAAAGGGAAGAAAAAATATGGAATCCAATCTCAACGATATCATGAAGAGCGCGCTGGACAGCATGCGCACCGCCGCTGACGGCGATACCGTACTGGGAAAGCCCATTGTGACCGGAGGCGGCGTCACCATCATTCCCGTTTCCAAGGTCTCCATCGGCTTTGCCTCGGGCGGCTTGGACAGCTCGGGCAACGCAGCCGCCTCGACTGACGCGGCGGGCAAGAGTAAAAAGGAAAAGGGCAAGTCCTTCGGCGGTGGCGGCGGAAGCGGCGTTTCGGTGGTTCCCGTTGCCTTTCTGATCGTGCGTCCGGACGGCGATGTGAGCCTTTTGAGCATTGCCGCCGAGAATATGCCGAAAACCGGAAACGCCATCGATTCGGTGAGCAATCTGCTCAATCAGTCGCCCGACATTCTCGCCCGCTTCAAGTCGGTCTTTTCCAAGAAAAAGGACGAGCCGAAGAGCGAAGCGCAGGAAGCCGACGAAACCGCAATGCACGCGCCCGACGAGCTGTAAGCCGTATCGGGCAAACAGTCAAAAAAGCGGTTCGACCCGCCGACGCGTGCAAAATTTGGCGGGTATAATCCCCCATGCTTCGACATAAAATCTCCCGTAGAAGAACCAAAGAAGAAAAACGCCGTCACGAACAAATGTCGGCGAAAATTTCCAAAAGAAAGCGACGGGAGAACCACCATGCAAAAGCCGCAAATTGCCGCAATCTGCCTTTCCGTGAGCCTTGCTCTGTCTCTGTCCCTTCCCTGTGCCGCGCTGAACCGCCGCGACGGGGAAACGGCAGACGGCACAGGCGTGTCCGATCACGCCGAGCACATCCGTGCCCTGCAATATGAGGCGCTTGCCTCGCAGGATACGGATGCCACCGACCTTTCCGCCGCATTTTCGAGCGGTATCTCGGCGGAATGCGCCGTGCTTACGGACAGTTGCGGCAGAGTGCTCTATGCGCGGAACGCACAGCGTCAGCACGGCATTGCCAGCACCACCAAGATCATGACGGCATATGTGGTGCTGGAGCGTCTCGATCCCGATGCCGAGGTCACGGTATCTCCGTTGGCTGTGGGCATCGAAGGCTCTTCCGTTTATCTGCGCGCGGGTGAAGTTCTCACCGTGCGCGAGCTTCTGTACGCCGTCATGTTGCAAAGCGCAAACGATGCCGCCGCCGCACTTGCCATTGCCGCCTGCGGCTCGGTGGACGCCTTCGCCTGCGCCATGAACGAAAAGGCGGCGGCGCTCGGCATGCGGGACACGCATTTTACCAATCCGCACGGTCTGCCCTCCGACGATCATTATTCCACTGCGGCTGACATGGCGATCCTGACGGCGCACGCCCTGAATTTTCCTGCCTTCTGCGAGATCGTTTCCATGCGCCGCGCCTCCATTCGGCGGCAGGACAGTACCGCCATGAGCGCGTTGGTGAATCACAACCGCCTTCTGTTTTCTTACCCGGGCGCCGTGGGCGTCAAGACGGGATTTACAAAGAGCAGCGGCAGATGCCTTGTCAGCGCGGCGGAGCGGGACGGTGTCCTTCTGGTCGCCGTGACCCTCAACGCACCCGACGACTGGCGCGACCATGCCGCGCTTCCGGACTACGGCTTTTCCGTGCTCGAATGCGAGGTCTTTGCGCAGGAGGGCGAGGTCGTGCGCACCCTGCCCGTGGCAGGAGGTACTCTGTCAGAGATTCATGCAGTCTGCGCACAGCGCCTTGCCTGCGTCCTGTCGCGCGACCACGGCGAGCTACGGGTAGAATATGAACTGCGTCCCTTCTATTTTGCCCCCGTTGCCTGCGGGGACAAGCTGGGAAGAGCGTCGGTCTACGAAAACGACACGCTCATCGCCGCATGCGATCTGGTAGCACAGGAGGCAGTTCCGCTGCTGCAAAAAGAAAAATTACCGTTCCGTCAGCGTCTGCGCCGTTGGCTTTTCGGCGTCGAGTCTGAAACGGACGGAGCCTTCGGCTCCGCATAAATCACACAAACAAGCGCTCCGCGCGGAGCGGCATGCGGCACACGGAAACTGTGTACCGACGCCGTGTGCCCTCCCCCGAGGAGACATCACGCCGCGTTCCTGCGGCACGGAGAATTCTATGCAACGTAAAACAACAGAGCCGATGCGGCTGCAAAAATACTTATCCGACTGCGGCGTTCTGTCCCGACGCGCCGCCGATGCCGCCATTGCGGCAGGAGAGGTCACGGTCAACGGTACCGTCGCCGTCCTCGGTCAAAAGGTGATGGCGGGCAGAGACACCGTGCTCTATCAGGGCAAACGGGTGCGTCAGCCCATCGGGCAAAAGGTATACATCAAGCTGAACAAGCCCGAGGGCTATGTCACCACCCTGTCCGACGAAAAGGGACGTCCGTGTGTGGCGGAGCTGGTGCGCGGCGTGGGTACCCGCGTCTACCCGTGCGGCAGGCTGGATATGGATTCCGAGGGACTCCTCATCCTGACCAACGACGGTGAGCTTGCCAACAAGCTCACCCATCCGCGTCACACTATCCCCAAGATCTACTATGTCAAGGTTGATGCCGAGATCACGCTCGAACAGCTTGAGCGGCTCAATCTCCCCATGACAGTGGACGGCTATGACCTACAGCCGGTCTACACCGAGCTGATTTCCCGCAAGAGCGGTCATTCCAATCTGCGCATGACCCTGTATGAGGGCAGAAACCGCCAGATCCGCAAAATGTGTGAGCAGGTGGGTCTGGGTGTGCGCCATCTGCGCCGCATTGCCATCGGTCCCATCACGCTGGGCAAGTTAAGAGCGGGCGAATGGGAATATCTCACACGCGAACAGGTGAATTACCTCAAAACCCGCTGACCGTCTCTTTTCCCCATTCTTCCCCATATTACTGAAATCATTCGCCGAACGGAGGTTATCCCCTATGCTACATATCAAGGGCGTGCAAGCCAAGGAAGAACAGGAAGCCCTATGCCGTCTGTGCGGCGTCGATTTCAAGCCTGACTGCTTCTGCTATGCCTGCCGCGAGGACGATGCACCCGTCGCCATATGCCAGTTTCGCATTCAGGGCGACTGCGGTTTGATGTACGGTGTCTATCCGGTTCAGGGAGTACAGGACGACGAGGCTCTTCTGCTCACGGGTCGCGCCGTGTTCAATTTTCTCGACCGTTGCACCGTCCGTCATGTAAAATTCATTCCCGCCTCGTCCGAAGAGCATCCCCTTGCCCGCCGTTTGGGCTTTCGTCTCACGCCCGACGGCGGCTGGTTCATCGATCTGACCGGCTTCTTCCACGAGCCGTGCAAGCACGGCTACTGAGAGGGACGGGAAGTTACGCGGGGATACGAGGGTTACGCGGGGCGCCGCCCCGAACCCCGCCAAAGGGACTTTTAGGAAAGTCCCTTTGGAATCTTCAAAACTTTTTGAGAGGGTCGAAGATAGGGATTTTC
>CABUHM010000192.1:0-3526 GCA_902491355.1 uncultured Eubacteriales bacterium | reverse complement strand
TCCCAAATGCGGCGCGCTATCAACTGCGCTACACCCCGATAGTTATTAAATTGTGGTCGTGTAAGTGGTCAAATCTGTGGTCAAACACATTTTTGACTGCTTTTTTCTTTTTCCGAACCGCCCGAAATTCGCACGGTTAAAGGGCTTTCGGCGGTTGGCACCGATAAACGTCAGAAATGCCGTCTATGCTCCCAAAGCAGGCGCGCTACCAACTGCGCTACACCCCGATAGAGGTATGAAAGTTTGTGTTTGGATACGATCGTCGTACGATGCATGTCGTGGAAAAGGAGGGGGATGGGGTACTGCGTCCGTGCTTTTTGTGGAGCGGGCGAGACGAGGTTGCGATGATATCTTTACGGCGGAGCAATCGGCATTCGTCCGCATGTCCGTCTACATAGTATAGCACAGGAACGGCGGTATTGTCAATGATTTTCGGAAAAATTGCGGGTATGCGGCGGCAGAGTGATTTTTCAAAGTGAATTCCCAAAGTCGATTTCTAAGGTGAATTTCCAAAGTGGATTCTACGGTGGGAACGGAGGCGGGTTTACGTTGAGCATTCATATGCGTATCGTGGTTGAGTCAATGTGCGGATTGTGTCTATGCGCCGATCGTGGCCGGGTCAGTGTGCGTATCGTGGCTGGTTTATGTTTGTGTGTGGCTTATGGCTTGGTCTATGTGCAGATCGTGGGTGGGGTCTATGCTTGGATTTCGGCGAAGTGCGGGGGGAAAAACGGGCGGGTCTGCGATTTGACATCGATTTTACAAATGCCGTCTTTCGCATTTTACGAGGGTGTTTTACAATGGAGTCACAGCAAGGAAAACAACATATGTCAACCGGAAGGAAAACAGAAGATACCCGTCCGATTGCAGGAGAAGAAGGAAGGAAAAAGAAGATGAAAAAGTGGTTATGTGCGATTTTGGTATTGGCGCTTCTGAGTATCGGTCTTGTGGGTTGCGGCGACAACTCACCGGTAACGACGGACGGCTCCACTTCCATGGAAAAGGTGATCGGCGCTCTGGGCGAGCAGTTTGAGAGCGACACGAACATCAAGGTGACTTACAACCCCACCGGCTCCGGCACGGGCATCAAGGCGGTGCAGGAGGGCAAATGCGACATTGGTCTTTCGAGTCGCAGTCTCAAGGACGCCGAAAAGGAATCGGGTCTTGTGGAAACGGTGCTGGAGTATGACGGCATTGCGATGATCGTCAATCCCGAGAATCCGATATCCGATCTTGATGTGGAAACCATCGCAAAGATCTACCGGGGCGAGATCACGAACTGGAGCGAGGTTGGCGGCAAGGATGCTCCCATCGTTCTCATCGGCAGAGAAGCGGGAAGCGGCACGCGCGACGGCTTTGAAACAATCACGGGTACTACAGGCGAGTGTCGGTACCGTCAGGAGCTGACCTCGACCGGTGATGTGATCACCACGGTTTCGGGCAACCCGGACGCCATCGGCTATGCGTCGCTTGCCTCGGTCAAGGACAATGTGAAGGCGATCGGCGTGAACGGCGTAACGCCGAGCGAAGCGACCGTGAAGGACGGCAGTTACAAGATTCAGCGTCGCTTCGTGCTTGTGACAAAGAAGGACACCAAGCTCTCGGAAAATGCGCAGAAATTCTTCGACTACATCACTTCATCGGAAGCGGCTAAGACCATTTCCGCGGCAGGTGCGGTTGCGGCAAACTGAATGACGGCGGGACCGGCGGAGACGCAAAGCTCCGCCGCTTCCGTTTGGAGGAAATATGAAAAATCGACTGTTTGAAAAGGTGGTACACGGTATCTTTCTGATCCTGGGTCTGATCACGGTGGGATGCGTTCTGCTGATCACCGTATATCTTGTCCTGTCGGGCATTCCCGCCATCCGTCAGATCGGCTTGATCGACTTTCTGTTCGGGCAGAAGTGGGATTCCACCGGCGCGGAGCCGTCATTCGGCATCCTGCCGTTCATCCTGACCTCGGTCTACGGCACGTGCGGCGCCATTGTGCTCGGCGTACCGATCGGATTTCTGACAGCCGTGTATTTGTCCAAAATAGCAAACAAGCGGGTGAAGGCGGTGATGGAGACCGCCGTCAATCTGCTTGCCGGCATTCCGTCCGTGGTGTACGGTCTTGTGGGTATGCTGGTGCTGGTGCCCGGCATTCGGCGGATTTTCGGCGTGCCGGACGGCGCAAGTCTGCTGGCGTCCATTATCGTGCTTGCCATCATGATCCTGCCGTCCATTATCAAGGTGTCGGTGACGGCGCTGGACGCGGTTCCGAGAGAATATGAGGATGCGTCGCTTGCCTTGGGCGCCACGCCTGTGGAGACCTACTTTCGGGTATCGGTGCCCGCCGCGCGGAGCGGCATTGCCGCCTCGGTGGTATTGGGTGTGGGACGTGCCATCGGGGAAGCCATGGCGGTCATGATGGTGTCCGGCAACGCGCCGAACATGCCCACCCTGTTCCAGAGCGTTCGTTTTCTGACGACCGCCGTCGCCAGTGAGATGTCTTATTCCAGCGGACTGCAACAGCAGGCGCTGTTCTCCATTGCTCTGGTGCTGTTCGTATTCATCATGCTCATCAATGCGGTGCTCAATTTCTTTTTGAAGCGGGAGAGGAAGTGAAAGAGGCATGGATCAAGAGAAAATTACAAGAAAACGGAAGCGTTACGCGCTTCTTATGAAAATCGCCATGCTTGCGGCGACCGTGATCACGGCGGTGCTCGTCCTGTTCCTTGTCGTCTATGTGTTTGCCCGCGGGGCGGGGAACATCACGTGGGAATTGCTTTCCACAAAGCCGAGCTATCTTTCGGGCAGAATCGGCATTCTGCCGGACATTCTGAACACGCTCTACATTGTGTTAGCCGCCCTCGTTGTGGTGTTGCCGCTGGGCGTGGGCGCGGCGATCTATCTGAACGAATATGCAAAGAACAAGCGGATCGTGGCGATCATCGAAGGAGCGGCAGAGACCCTTTCGGGCATCCCGTCCATCATATACGGCTTGGTGGGCATGCTCTTCTTCTGTCGGTTTCTCGGGTTGAAAACCTCACTGCTTGCGGGCACACTGACCTTGGTGATCATGAATCTTCCCACGGTGATGCGGACGACGCAGGAAAGCCTGAAAACCGTTCCGCAGTCCTATCGGGACGGCGCGTTCGGACTGGGCGCGGGAAAGTGGCGTGTGATCCGCACGGTGGTGCTGCCGGGCTGTGTGGACGGTGTGATTACGGGCTGCATTCTGTCGGTGGGCAGAATTCTGGGAGAATCGGCGGCGCTTCTGTTCACGGCGGGTTTTGCGCATGCGATTTACGGTCTGTTTGAGGGTCTGGTTTCTCCCGGCGCGACCCTGACCGTGGCGCTGTATGTGTATGCCAAGGAGCAGGGTGAATTCGATGCCGCGTTTTCCATTGCGGCAATTCTGATGGTTCTGACCATACTCATCAATCTGTCGGCGACCCTTGTGGGAAAATACTTTGAAAGGAAGAGAAAGCTATGAGCGGATGTATCAGTGCACGCGATCTGTGTCTGTGGTACGGAAAGACCC
>CABUHM010000191.1:0-3534 GCA_902491355.1 uncultured Eubacteriales bacterium | reverse complement strand
GCTTATCGACAGTCTGCTTGCAAAATAATTTCGTCAAAAAGGAAAAAGCAGGAGATACCTCCGTGTGAGGCGTCTCCTGCTTTTTTGCATGTTTTCAGTAATCGGAAATCAGGCGCTCTTTTTTTGTGCCGGGATCGGACGGCCGATGGCGTCGATCGGAACCAGTGCGGCGGCGCTCACCATGGTGACCGCGGTTTCGGGCAACAGGAAAGAGCCGTTGTAGATGGCAGAGAATGCCCATGCGCCGTAACGGAACACAAGGTGGTCGGGGTCATCCGCATACCACTCCAGATCCAGAGCGTACCAAACCAGAACGCCGGACAGAATGTGGCACACATAGCGGAAGAGCATCACGGGGAGAATACCCAGAAGTATACCGATAATGCGGTTGGTTCTCTCATTTTTGCAGAAGCGAACCCGACGGAACATGCCGCAGAGACCGAATGCGGTGTAGGGAAGAATGTAGTCCAAAAGGACGCACAGCGCGATTCCCCAAGCAGTCGGCACCCAAGCGATATTCTTGAGTCCCAGGAGCAACTGGAGAACGGAATATACGAATCCCGCGCCGAGACCCACACCGACGCCGCGCCGATAAGCGAGCAGAGCCAAGGGGAGAAGGGAGAATGCAGTGACCGAGCCGCCCTGCGGGAGGTCGAAGAGCTTAATCAAGCTCAGAACAGTGGAAAGTGCGATCATTACGGCGCTTTCCGCCAGAATGACCACGTTTTGCCTGCGTGTCATAAAACACACCTCTCAAATAAAAAATTCCGCAACGAATACCCGTGCGGATTGAGAGCTTGCGATCTGCAATAATCTTCCTACGCTGGTATTACCCATATCAGGTGCAAGGGTTCGGAAGAATTCTTCCGTCTCAGCCGATCCGGTCGGCACCCCTGATTATTCGAATTGCGGTAATGACAGTATAGGACAGTTTTTCGCATTTGTCAAGAGGGGTGGCGCACATTTTGTCAAAAAACAGCGCAAACATACCCCGCTTCTGGATTTTTTGGCGTGTTTCTCGCCTATTTTCCGTGCTGCGGCAGACGAAAAAAGGCGGCGGGACGGGAGGTGGAGGATGACAGGCAGAGGAGAAAGCGCGTTCCCTTCACACGGTATTCGCCGTATTGCAAGCCGTCATGCACGGCGACACTGAGCGGCAGAAAGCTGTCAACGCCCGCCCTTTGCCAAAATCGGGAGACCGAGCGGCTCATGGCATCCCCGTCGCAGACCGTGCCGAGGTTCTCGCGGTAGACTGCAAGACAGACGAGCGAGCCGTCGGTGCGGGAAATGTCGCAAAAGCCGTTTTCACAGGAAAAGCGGTAGCATTCCGACGGTTCGCCGTCCTTCTCGCGCCTGAGAGAGAGGGTGCATCCGAGATAACGGAGCGCGCGACGGCGTGCGTCACTCGGGGTCACAGTATCGTCTGTACGTTCACTCCGGCGGATCACAGGTTGAACGTTTTCGGCATCGGAGAGGGCATCGGCGGTCAGGTACACGGTGTCGGACGGGTGCAGGGCGGCGCTTTGCAGAACGCACAGCAGATCTTCTCCGTATTTGAGCTGCGCGGGAATATCCTCTCTGCGCGGTGCGGTGCAGACGGAGAGAAAACGGAGGATTCCGCGCGACAGGGAGTCCTTCATGGGCACGGAAACGGCACAGCTCTGCGCCGTTGCGGCATCGGCGGCAAGCGTGAGATAAAGTTCGGACGCGCGTTCCGCCGTCACGCCGCAATTCAGCTCGGACAGTGCGGCGCAGATCCGCTCGGTGCGTTCGGTCAGTTCAAGGAGCGCACGTCGTTGCTGTCCCTGCACGATCTGACGGGACGCGTCGGCGGCTTTCTCTGCGCGTATGGCGAAAAAGGCGGCAAGAATTCCCGCAAACAGGATACACAGGGCAAAGAACAGACGCTCGGCGCGGATGCCGCTTCTTTGTTTTCTCATTTTCGAAACCTCCCTGTGAAATCAATTGACAAAATGCGGGAACGTGTGTTATAATAAAGATGTCTTGCAAATTGCGGGTGCGATGCGGCAAAATCGGATGGGAAACACACTTTTTGTCCGATTCCCGGCCTGCCCGCTTTTCTTACAAGATTAGCATGAACCCGATGTTGCATTTTACCCGAAGCAATTTTTGCACAAAAATGCAGAAAAGAGTGAAATGATGAATTCGTTCCTGTTTTCCCGCCTGATAGGCAACGATAAGGTCAAGCGCTATCTCGGCGACGCGTTGCGGCAGGAAACCGTTCCGCATGCGCTGATCATTGAGGGCGCGCGCGGAAGCGGCAAGCACACGCTTGTAACCGAGCTGATCTGTGCCATGAGCGGGGCGGAAAACGAGGAAAAGATCCGAAACGGCACCTGTGTGGACGTGATTGTGACCGAACTTCCGCCAGACCGCAAGAGCATCGGTGTGGAGGCGGCGCGGGAGATCCGCAGACGGGCGTCGATCGAGCCGAACGACTTAGACGGTAAATTTTTCGTGATCCACGATGCCGCCGCGCTGACCCTGCAGGCACAGAACGCGCTTCTGAAAATTCTGGAGGAGCCGTACGAGGGCGTGTGGTTCTTTCTGCTGACCGAAAACGCATCGGAAATCATTCCCACCGTGCGGAGTCGCGCTCCCACGCTGACCATGCAACGCTTCGGTGAGGACGAGATACTGTCGTATCTGCTCTCCGAGGACAGCACGGCACAGCGTTTTCAGCGGGAAAATCCGGATCGTTTGCACTTTGCGGTGCGGCGGTGCGGCGGCAGTATCGGACTGGCGCAGAAGTACCTGCGCGGACGGGCGGACGATTCCTCCATGAAGGCGGCGGAGGGGCTGTTCGAGGCGCTGTCGGCGGGAGATCCGGTTCGGTTGCTTTTGTGTTTGGAGGCGCTTCCGTCCGACCGCGAAAAACTGCGGGATGAGATGGATGTCGTGCGTTGTGCGATCCGTGATCTTCTGCTGTTCAAGACCGTCACCATGCGGGAAGCGTCGGATAGCACCATGGAGCGGGTGAACCGCAGTCTGATCTGCTTTGCCGAAGCCGAACAGGCACAGCGGCATGCGGCGGGCTTCTCGGTGCGCTGTTTGCTTCGCATGGAGGAAGCGGTGCGGTGTGCGGGCGACGATCTCGGGGCAAACGCGAATATCGCAAACACCAAGCAGAGTTTGGGCGTACGGCTTCGCGCCGCCTGCGGAAAATAAAAACCGAAAACGAGAAACAGAGCGCCGCCCGCTTCAGGCGGCAGGAGAAAACAGTATGGAAGAAAACAGAGATATGAATGCGGAATATGAAACGGTTTCGGAGGACGGCGTATCCGAGACCGAAGCCGCGGTCTGGCAGGAGACGGCAGACACGTCCGTCGCCGTGTCGGAAAATGCGGAGACCGAGGACAACGGCGGGACGCCCGGTGCCGAAGAGGTGTCCGGCGTGGAGATCGTGGGGATCCGTTTCCGCTCCTCGGGCAAGATCTATTATTTTGATCCGGCGGGGCTTACCTTCGTCCGCGAAGACGATGCCGTGGTGGAAACTGCGCGCGGCATGGAGTA
>CABUHM010000190.1:0-3549 GCA_902491355.1 uncultured Eubacteriales bacterium | reverse complement strand
GTCGGTTTTTCCGAGAAGATAGTCAACAGAGACTCCGAAATAATTTGCAAGCATTGTTATTTTTCCGGCGCTCGGATTTGCTCGATTCAAATTGCTTTTGAAGTTTTTACCGACACCACTCTCGATGTACACCGCATTCGGCGACTTTCCCATTTCCTCAGCAAGAAGGTCGATGCGAGAAATCAGCTTACTAACGTCAACGTCCATGACATTTACCCCGTCAAAGTTACTAAATTAGGAACACAAATCCTGTATAGCCAACCAAAATTCCTTAAATTAAGAAATATCCATTGACATTATCCTAAAATAGGATTATAATAACCACAGACAAGCACAGAACCCTTCGCAAATCTGAAAAGCGCTTCAGGAACTGCACTGGGACTGTGCGACCCCTCCACAAAGATTGCGTAACATTTTGCTATGCAAGATGAGTGCAGGGAAACCGCGCCGACGGCAATCGTCGGGCTTGTCTAAAATACTCTGAGCTTATAATAACACGGTTTGCAATGTTTGTCAACTCTATTTATCCGACATTATTCGACCGTGGGAAAGGAGGAAACATGAGATATCGTATCAAGGCGCGCCTTGCGGAGCTTGGTCTGCGGTCACGGAATTTGATCAACGAGCTTCAAAAATCGAGGTTACGTGTACTTCGCCGCAGTTTTCTCGTGCTGTCAACGGAGTTCTGTACTGTCCGAATTTTGAGTTGATCTGCGAGAGGGCAGACGAAATCTTAACGCGAATCGAAAAAGAAAAGGGGGTGAAAAACTATGTCTGTAAAATTAAGCGAGTGGCAGATTGAAAACCTTGCGCGGTTCTTCGTTACCAAGTTGGACGAAATCGTCAAGTATTACGAAGATCCCGAAAATGAGAAAAAGTATCAGGAATGGTATTTCGATCGTTACGGCAAATATCCGAATGAGGAGGAGGACCCGAATGAGAGGTAATGCATTGCAGGAAATATTCGATGCCCTGTCCCTGTCGCATGACGGAC
Organism: uncultured Eubacteriales bacterium; assembly: GCA_902491355.1. GTDB lineage: Bacteria > Bacillota > Clostridia > Oscillospirales > CAG-272 > UMGS2055. The sequence continues at coordinate 2,555 of CABUHM010000190.1, read as the reverse complement.
GATGTATACCGCAAAACGATATACAATGCCGGCGTGTTTTACAATACCGGAGCGGGGACGCTTGAACAGTGTGTTGACATGGCGACGAGGGATTTCCTTTCGCGGGGAATCAATTGCGTCGAATATGCGAACGGCGCACGTGTGGGGATAGATACATATGCCCGCATGGCTCTGCGGACCGCGCAAACGAGAGCATACATACAGGGTGAGAGCGCCAAGCGGGATGAATGGGGCGTCAATACCGTAATCGTAAACAAGCGCGGCGCGGCGTGCCCACGGTGCATGCAATGGCTCGGCAGGGTGTTTCATGACGATGTTTTCGGGTCAATTCCGGTACCGGACGACAAATATCCGCTTTTGTCCACGGCAATTGAGGGCGGCCTGTTCCATCCCAATTGCAAGGATTCATACACGACCTTCTTTCCGGGCATTAACACCGAGCCGAAACCTCCGACGAAAGAGCAGATCGAAGAGGCAAATCGGGTTTATACGTTGGAGCAACGTCAGAATTACAACAACAGGATGATCCAAAAGTACAAAAGACTGGCGGTCGGTAGCGTCGATCCGGAAAATCAGGCGAAATACGCGAAGAAAGCGAAAGAATGGGAGGCGATACAACGGGATTTCGTGCACCAAAACTCAGATGTATTGCACCTTCCGAGCGATAAAGGATCTGCGGAAATGTTTGAGCGATATAGGCAAGTCCTCGGGGACGCCGCGCCGGATTCGCTTGACAAATTTGAAGATGTACGGTATAATGATTCGGAAGCATGGGAAAAGCTCAAATACCAGTATAGAACCGTAAATCGGTATGAGGTTGACGGCAAGGTATCAACCGAAAAAATAGTTGAACTGGACAATGCGGCATGGATGACAAAACAGACGGGATTTGATTATTCGGCTTTTACAGGGCATGACAAAGGGAAGGTAAAAAAGCTTTCACGTTCCGGCAATGCCGCAGTGATGGAATTTGACGGCGAGCTTTGTTTTTCGCATAGCCAAATGGGGTATGGAGATGATTTATGTTCAAAGACGTACTCCGGAAAATTTCACGCTGTTGGTCTTTCTCGGGACAATTATTATCAGGTGCTTGACTTAGGGGGCGACATTGATCGTCGGTACGACACCGAGGCAAAATTCTTGGAATTCGTTTCCAAGAAAAAAGAACCAAAGGATGCGTTTGAAATAACCATCCTTTCCGAAAAGCATATTTGCAAGAGCTGTGAAGGCGTAGTGGAACAGTTTAAGAAGAGGTATCCCAATGCAACGGTGAACATAATATCCGGCAAAAGAGGGTATAACGGCGATCCTAACGGCGGTAAAACGTGGACTTACAGAAAGAAGGTATGATCATGCTGAAGCACATCGGAGTGTGTTATGACGACGGGGAAAATTACGAAACAGGCAAGGTCTTTTATATTGGCGAATATGACAGGGTTCTTCGTGAAAACATTCAAGAGGAAGCGCCGGATAAAACTGTAAAAAAAACACTCATGACGTTTTATGCAGAGGAATTTGACGAAGAAACAATGGAAAAATTGATCATGCTTATCTCCGGTATGCTGTGGGCGATCGAACACGGCGGGATCGCGGATGATGATCCCAAAGACCTTGCATACAATGTATGGCTCGCCATCAAGGATTTTTCCACCGGTGATTACGATGATCTGTTCACACCGGAGGATCTTGCTCTCGTCAAGCAGGATATCAGGACGTTGCTCGACTATTTTGACGCGCATCCCTCGCTGAAAGGCGAATAAAGTTTAATATCCGATGTTGAAAGCATCGTGCAAAAAATGCACGGTGCTTTTCTTATACCCAAAAGCAGGGACACCTCTGCGCTTGGGGACAAAAGCGACACGGCGCATCCGTGGATTTTACAGCCGACGGGCTAAAAACGGAGGTATCATATGGCAGAACAGAATCAGGCACCGGAAAACCAGGTGCAGACCGACGCACGGCAAGGTCAGCCGTCGGCACCGAACTATGACGAAATCTTTCAGAAGCTGGATGCGATCCTCGATAAGAGATCGGACGGGCTTGCAAAGTCCGCTCTTAAGGATAATGGGATCAATGAAAGCGAGATTTCGGAGATCGTGAAGGCGTATCGGGAGCAGAAGGTGAGCCGGGCAAACGAGCAGACCAACGCCCTGAACACCGCAAACCAAACGATCGCGGCGCTTCAAAAGCAGATTGCCGACCGCGATATCGGCGATGCATTTTCCTCGGCGGCTCTTGCGCTCGGCGTAGATGCAAAGCAGATCCCGTATGTTTCGCGGCTTGCGGACAGATCGGATGTGCTCGGCGAGGACGGCAAGCCCGATGCAGAAAAGGTGAAAGCCGCCATCAGTACTCCGATTCCGCGCTTTCTGCCCAAATAGGCGATACGCAGAGAAGGACGATTGCACTGAAAATCCCGGAGAGCGTAAAGCCTTCGGCATCGCTTACAGTGGCACCCGTCAACACGAACGAATGGATCGCTGCAAAGGGAATTTATGTCAGGGGCTTGTCCGGATTGACGGCGCACGTTACCGGCGCACCGGGGGAGGGGGCAA
>CABUHM010000189.1:0-3562 GCA_902491355.1 uncultured Eubacteriales bacterium | reverse complement strand
TCAATCCCTGACGCCGGATCAGATAGTCCGCGATGTAGGTGATGACCTCGGTATCGGTTTGCAGGGTGCATTTGTAGCCGAACATCTCAATGTAGCGGCGGTTGGCATCGTAGGACGAGATCTCTCCGTTGTGCACGATGGTGTAGTCGAGCAGTCCGAAGGGATGCGCGCCGCCCCACCAGCCGGGGGTGTTTGTGGGATAGCGTCCGTGCGCCGTCCAGGAATAAGCTTCATATTCGTCCAATCGGTAGAAGCGTCCCACGTCCTCGGGGAAGCCCACCGCCTTAAAGGCTCCCATGTTTTTGCCGCTGGAAAACACATAAGCGCCGTCCAAGTGCGTGTTGATGTACATGACCGTGCGCGCGATGTATTCCTTTTCGTCTAACTGCAAATGGGAGAGCACGGAGGCAAGGGGCGCAACGAAATAGCGCCAGATCAGGGGCACGTCCGTGATCTCGGGAATCTTCCGCACAGGGATGGTCTCCGCCTTGACGATCTCGAACCGATCCTTTAACAGTCGCTCGCATTCCTCGCGGACGGAATTATTATTGTAGAAAATATGAAACGCATAGCAGTCGCGGTACTCCGGATAAATGCCGTAGCCCGCAAAGCCGCCGCCCAGTCCGTTTGAGCGGTCGTGCATGGGGATCATACTGCTGATGATCTTTTCCCCCGTCATCAATCTTCCGTCCCGTGAGATCATGGCGGAAATGGCGCATCCGGACGGGATACGAACCTGACCTTCCACTTTCATGGTGTTTTGTCCTTTCTCGGAATTTGCAATGAGAAAACTTAATAGAAGAAAAAAGAAAAGGCGACCACTGCGCAGGAGAGTTTTTCTCCTCACAATGAACGCCTTTGCTCATTACCGGACAATTATAGCACTGCGTGCCTCATTTGTCAATGCTTTTCGAAAAATTAATTTTTTTCAAAAAAGGACTTGACAAACGGCGGCAAAGTGATTATAATGGCACACATGAAGGCAATGGCGTCTTAGAGCAATATAGCTCTGAGGCGCCCTTTTTCTTTTCCCACGACCCGCAAAACGGGACGCGTAACAATTTCCTGTTACCGATTCGCGTAACAGATCAAGGAGGATTTGACAATGAGCACCGTATCGGATTATTTCGGAAGCCTTGTATTTGATGATCGGGTGATGAAGGCAAATTTGCCCGCCGACATCTACCGTTCCCTGAGAAAGACCATTGACGAGGGAGCGCGTCTCGACGAAAAGGTGGCAAATGCGGTTGCCGCGGCAATGAAGGACTGGGCAGTTGCGCACGGCGCCACCCACTTCACCCACTGGTTCCAGCCCCTGACCGGCGTGACCGCCGAAAAGCATGACAGCTTTATCACCCCCGCGCCCGACGGCGGCGTGATCATGGAGTTTTCCGGCAAGGAGCTGATCAAGGGCGAGCCGGATGCGTCCTCCTTCCCCTCGGGCGGTCTGCGCGCCACCTTCGAGGCAAGAGGCTACACCGCATGGGACCCCACGTCGTATGCGTTTATTAAAGATAAGACCCTTTGCATCCCTACGGCGTTCTGCTCCTACGGCGGCGAGGCACTGGACAAGAAAACGCCTCTGCTCCGCTCCATGCAGGCGCTCAACAAGCAGGCGCTCCGCGTACTGCATCTGTTCGGCAATGAGGACGTGAAATGCGTCCGTACCTCGGTGGGACCCGAGCAGGAATACTTCCTCATTCCTAAGGAGCTGTACGAAAAGCGTAAGGATCTCATGTTCACCGGACGCACCCTGTTCGGCGCAAAGCCGCCCAAGGGACAGGAGCTGGACGACCATTATTTCGGCGTCATCAAGCCCCGCGTCGCCGCGTATATGGCGGATCTGAACGAGGAGCTGTGGAAGTTAGGCATCCTTGCCAAGACCGAGCACAACGAGGTCGCGCCCGCACAGCACGAGCTGGCACCCATCTACAGCACCACCAACATCGCCACCGACCACAACCAGCTCACCATGGAGATCATGCAGAAGGTGGCGGCGCGTCACGGTCTGGTGTGCATCCTGCACGAGAAGCCCTTTGCGGGTGTGAACGGCTCGGGCAAGCACAACAACTGGTCCATGGCGACCGATACCGGCGTGAACCTGCTCACTCCGGGCGAAACGCCCTATGAAAACGCACAGTTCCTGCTCTTCCTGTGCGCCGTGATCCAGGCAGTGGACGATTATCAGGATCTGCTCCGCCTTTCGGTGGCAACGGCGGGAAACGACCACCGTCTGGGCGCAAACGAAGCGCCGCCCGCTGTGGTCTCCATGTTCCTGGGCGACGAGCTGACCGCCGTTTTGGACGCCATTGAGAACGATACCCCCTACAGCGCCGCCGAAAAGACCGTCATGCGTCTCGGCGTGCATGTCCTGCCCAAATTCACGCGGGACACCACGGATCGCAACCGTACCTCCCCCTTCGCCTTCACCGGCAACAAGTTTGAATTCCGCATGCTCGGCTCCTCCAACAGCATTGCGTGCGCCAACATCATGCTCAACGCCGCCGTCGCCGAGTCCCTGCGTCAGTATGCGGACCGTCTGGAGGGTGCGGAAAACTTTGAGGATGCCCTGCATGAGCTGATCAAATCGATCATTGCCGCACATCGCCGCATCATCTTCAACGGCAACGGCTACGACGATGCGTGGATCAAGGAAGCAACCGAAAAGCGTGGACTTCTGAACTACCGCGCCACGCCCGATGCGCTTCCCGCCATCCTCAAAAAGAAGAATGTGGATATGCTGACCTCCCATAAGGTGTTCTCCGAGGCGGAGATCCGCTCCCGCTACGAGATCACGCTCGAGAACTACTGCAAGACGGTCAATATCGAGGCGCTGACCATGGTGGACATGGCGCGCAGACAGATCCTGCCGGCAGTGGAGAAATATGCACATGCGCTTTCCGAGTCCTTTGCCTCCAAGGTGCGTCTGGTTCCGGAGCTGTCGGGCAGATATGAAAAGACAACGGTCGCCAAGCTGTCCGCTCTGGCAGATGAGATCGATGCCGCCGCCGCGGCACTGGAGACCGAGACCGTTCGCCTCAAGGCGATCGACGACGTCACCGAGGCGTCCTGCATGATCCGCGACGTCATTTTGCAGAAGATGGCGGAACTGCGTGTCGTGTGCGACGAGGCGGAGGTGCTCACCGCCGAAGAATACTGGCCCTTCCCCACATACGGCGATCTGCTCTTCGGCGTAAGATAAAAGACAGATCATCGGGATATGCCCGCGGCATTCGAACAGACGGTGCCGCGGGCGGACAGACAGAATAACGAGGTCACTTGATTTATGTGTTCCATTATGGGTTACTGCGGCACATGTGCCGATATTTCCGCATTTCTTGCGGGCTTTGAAAAAACGATCTCCCGCGGGCCGGACGAAAGTCGGATCGCGGACACCGGAAACGGCCTGCTTGCCTTTCACCGTCTTGCCATCATGGGTCTGACGCCCGAGGGCATGCAACCGTTTGCACTGGACGGCAGTTATGTGGTGTGCAACGGTGAGATCTACGGTTACCGTCGGCTCAGAGATAAGCTGGCGGGAAAATACGTGTTCCGGAGCGGC
>CABUHM010000188.1:0-3575 GCA_902491355.1 uncultured Eubacteriales bacterium | reverse complement strand
TGGACGAAAAGCTCAACGAGCATGGTTATATCGTTCCCGGTCTGGGCGATGCGGGCGACCGTCTGTTCGGCACGAAATAATCGCACGATCGTGCGGTATACCTTGCCGCAAAATCGGAGACGGTGCGGAAATTTTCCGTGCTTTTCCGCATATGTGCGTATATGTACGGTCAGGTGTAAATAAATTATGAATTGTGCAAGCGGCGTTGACAAAACGCCGCTTGTGTTTTATAATAGAATAGTTGAAAACATGCCTTGTTTTCTCCTTGCCGCAAATAAATTCTTGATGTTTGCGGCCGTAAGTCCATAGGGAGGTGTAAAGAAATGGAAAAAAAGTATTCCTCTTATGAAACACTCTTCGTGGTTGATCTTTCTCTCGGTGGCGAGGGTGTCAGAAATCTCGTTTCCAAGTTCATCGGCATGATGAGCGAGAACGGCGTTCTGACCGGCGTCAACGAATGGGGCAAGCGCAGACTTGCATACCCGATCAACGACAAGAACGAGGGTTATTATGTGGTGGCAACCTTCAACGCACCGCAGGCGTTCCCCGCCGAGCTGGATCGCGTTTTCGGCATCACCGAGGGCATCATGCGTTTCATGACCGTGGTGACCGAGCCGAAGGAAGCCGAGGCAATCACATACGAGCCCAAGGCGTTTGCAGCCGCACCGAGTGCTGCTGAAGAGGCTCCTGCCGCCGCTCCGGAAGCTGCACCCGCAGCCGAAGAGGCGTCCGCAACGGAAGAAGCTCCTGCTGCTACCGAAGCTGAGTAAGCCGAGGGAGGATTTGGGATATGGCAAATCTGAATCTTAATAAGGTGATCCTGGCAGGCCGTCTGACGGCTGAGCCGGAGCTGAAAACCACGCAAAGCGGTATCAGCGTCACTTCCTTTTCAATCGCCGTGAACCGTCGTTTCAGCAAGGATGAGCAGAAGCAGACCGATTTTATCAATATTGTGGCATGGAGACAGCAGGCGGAATTCGTCAGCCGTTACTTCCACAAGGGATCTTCGATCTGCATTGTCGGCTCCCTGCAGACCCGCTCCTGGACCGATCAGAACGGACAGAAGCGCTATGCGACCGAGGTGGTTGCCGATGAGGTGAATTTTGTGGACAGCAAGTCGGAGGGCGCTGCGGCGCAGAGTACGGCTTCCTTCACTCCTGCAGATCAATATGCCGCACCCGCATATTCCTCTACTTCCGATGACAACACCAAATTCGAGCAGTTGTCAAACGACGACGATCTTCCGTTCTGATTAATTCTAAAGGAGGTTACTAAAGATGGAAAACGAAGAAAAAGTCCAGGCGCCCAGACCCCGCGTTCAGAATCGCGGCAGACGGAAAAAGGTCTGCACCTTCTGCGCCGATAAAATTGAGCATATCGATTATAAGGATATTGCCCGTTTGCGCAAGTGCACCAGCGAGCGTGCCAAGATTCTTCCCAGAAGAATCACCGGTACCTGCGCGGCACATCAGCGTCAACTGACTGTCGCCATCAAGAGAGCGCGCGAGGTTGCGCTGCTGCCTTACGTCAGCGACTGAGCATTCCAACATTGACGGGAGTCGGCAAGAGCCTGACTCCCGTTGATTTTTTAATTTCTTGTCTGGGGGACGCAAAAATGGCAACATACCATGTTTTATATAATCCCAATGCCGGAAACGGCAGAGGAAAACCGGACGCCGAAAAGCTCAGAGAGCTGATGGCGGGTGACACCCTTCATTTTTACGATATGACCGCGATATCCGACTACCGCTCGTTTTTCGACGGACTCCCCTCCGGTGACCGTTTCATGATCGCAGGCGGTGACGGAACCCTGAACCGTTTTGTCAATGACACGCGGGAAATGACGCTTCCGGGCGATCTTTATTACTACGCAACGGGAAGCGGCAACGATTTCCTGCACGACCTCGGAAAGAACAAGGGCGACGCGCCCTTCTGCATCAACGAGTATGTGCGCGATCTGCCCTCGGTCACGGTAAACGGCAAGGACTATCTGTTCCTCAACGGGATAGGATACGGCATCGACGGTTACTGCTGCGAGGTGGGCGATCAGCACCGCTTAAAGTCGGACAAGCCTGTGAACTATACCTCCATCGCCATTAAGGGACTTCTGTTTCACTATCGCCGCACGACGGCGACCGTGACGGTGGACGGCAATGAATTCAAGTATCGCGGCGTTTGGCTTGCACCGACCATGAACGGCAGATTTTACGGCGGCGGCATGATGACCGCACCGTCGCAGGATCGTCTGAATCCCGAGCATACCCTGTCTGCCGTGGTGATGTACGGCTCCAACAAGCTAAAGACGCTGATGGTGTTTCCTTCCATTTTTAAGGGCGAGCATGTTAAGCACACCGAAATGGTGGAGGTACATACCGGACGCGATATCACAGTGAAATTCAACCGTCCGACAGCATTGCAGATCGACGGTGAAACCATTCTCGGTGTGACCGAGTACACAGCTCATGCATTTCAGCCGGCTTACGCGGAGAAATAATGTACCGCTGAATCGAAACAGCACAGCGTGGGCACCCGTTTTGTGAACGGCGTGCCTACGCTGTGCTTTTGGCATCCGTGAATTGTCTGCTCGACGGACGGCGTTGCACAATATGGTGCACGCAGTATGGGCGGGCGATAACATATGTGGCAAGAAATACATTCCGCAACTGCAAACACCCGAGTTGTCGAACGGCGGCGTCTCGGGCGTTTGCTTATTTTGGGGTTTGTACGGATTTCGCGCCCCGCGTCGGGGCGTGCGCGGCTTGCCGCGCACGTGAGGGGATCGGCGGCAGTTGAGCAAAATCGATTGCACAGACGGAATCCGCCGCCGATCCCCGTCCGTGCCGCCTGCCGAAGGCAGACGGCACCCGACGCGGGGCTTCGCGCGTACCTCAAGCCCGCATGTTTTTCAATGGATATTGTGCCGTCTAACTTTAGTGTCGCAGATAAGGCTCCCTTGTGTAAATGGAGCGACTGAGAAATCAGTAATCATCAATCTTCGCCCGAGCAATTCTCCGTTTTCCGCGTACGTCTGCGGCTGACGGTGACGACCGCGGCGTATGCTGTCAATCCGACCCCGCACAGGGCAACAAACGCATTGCCGATGATGCTGTACGGCGTGCGGTGGGAGGAAAAGACGGCGTCCGCGACCACATTTCCCTGTAGCAGAGCATCCAAGGACGCCTTGACCTGACCGACGGGGGAAATGACCGAGGAAATGCCCGTATTTGCCGCGCGCACGATATAACGTCCGTTCTCCACCGCGCGGAGGACGGCATGACGGTTGTGCTGATAGACGGCAGTGGAATCCTTATACCACGAATCGTTGGTTGCCATGACGATCAGCTCCGCGCCGTTGCGCACGGCATCCACGGACAGGGTTTCGTAGATGGAGTCAAAGCAGACCAATCCTCCCACCTTGCCCCACTCCGCTTCCGTGACGACCGAGGTCTGCCCGGGTTGCAGGTTATCCGAGTAGAGATTCAACTCGGAGAGGACGGGAAGCACGGTGCGGATGAAGCCCGCCATAGGCAGGTATTCGCCGAACGGCACCAAATGCTGTTTGTTATAGGGCGTTT
>CABUHM010000187.1:0-3575 GCA_902491355.1 uncultured Eubacteriales bacterium | reverse complement strand
AAGCCGATGGCGCATATCCTGCATTTTCCGCGTTCCCGCGCCGCCGTCGCTCATCATGCAGTCCTCGGTGCGGGTCATGGTGACCTCATAGCCCAGGACGGTCAGAAAATCCGCCGTGTTTCGGGAAATGGGAAGGGTGTATTCCTTCTCGCAGGTGCCGTCCGGTCCGGGTGCGCCGCCGTCCTCGCCGCCGTGTCCCGCATCGATCACCACACGGTGCGATACGGGAGGTGCTTCCTCCGTGCCCGACACGGGGGAGTCCCCGAAGGTGGTGCGGTCGAACAGCAGATGCAGACCCAACGCCGCGCACACCATGAGCACCACGATCAAAAAGAACACGCATATAAAGAGAAACGGCGTCATTCGCATGTAAAAACACCCGTCCTTGCATACCCGGATAGTCTCCCTGCGGGAGCCAGTCATATATATGCAAAAAACAGGTGTCTCATTCCGTGCGGCGCGTTATCGGCGGTCGAATCGGGGCTTGATGCCGACAAAGGAGCCGAGCGTGCGGTTGTGAATTCCCATATTGTATCCTGCGACGCATGCACCCATGGCGGGAAGCACCGTCACCAGAAGCAGGAGAGAATTCCACATGGGGTGTACCGAGGCATTGACGATGGAGTTCACGATCCCGCCGTACATGCTGTGGATCAACTGGAAAATATCGTGGCTCAGCTTATAAAGCGAGGCGGCCCAGACGGGCGAAGCGTCCTCAAAGTCGCGCACGAAGGCGCATCCGAATATCGAAAGCACGCAGAGCAGAAAATTCAGTGCATTGGCGACAAGCGACACCCACAGCATGCACAACGGCTGATACACGATCCTGCCGCCGTCCAGCCGCACCTTGTCCTTGATGCCGACCTCCCAGCACATGGTATACAGAAGCCACAGATACATGCCTGCGGCAAGCACGGAGGACAGAACGAACAGAACATCGTGCCGATAGGTCGACGCGGACAGAATCAGCCCGAAAACGGTCATGGCAAGCTGTGTCGTGCACATGCGAATGACAAAATATCCGTTTTTCCGAAAAAAGTCCACCATGATGGATGACCCTTCACACATTCCCGTACAAACTCGTACAAAAGATTAAGGATCGCCGTACCCCGGCGATTCCTACCTTCAGTGTACTGCCGAAATGTGAATAATGCAAGGACGGGCGCGAAAGTTTACATTTCGTCCAAAAAAAAGGGGGCGCAGTGGTGTAATATGAAGGGAGTATATCGGGAACGGAAAGGAGACCTCGCATGGAACAAAAACAGCGGGAACGGCAATATCTTCGTGAATTTCTTACATACATGCGCATTACCCTGAACCGCTCCCCCAAGACCGTGGAGCAGTACGAGACCGATCTCATCCTCTTTTTCCGCTTTCTCACGGCACAGCGGATGGGCATTTCGCTCAAAAGCGAGGAATTTGATGCCATCCGTCCCAAGGACGTCGGTCTTTCCCTTCTGCAAAGCGTCACCTCGTCCGACATTTACGAATTTCTCATGTATTCCGCCGATGTGCGCGGAAATCACGCAAAAACGCGCGCGCGGAAGCTATCGTCCATTCGTTCGTTTTTCAAATTCATGACCTCCACCATGCATTATCTGCCTGACAATCCGGCAAAGGACATCGCCTCTCCCACCGTGCGCCCGGGCTTGCCAAAGTACCTCTCGGTGGAGGAAAGCATGGCGCTCCTGCAGACGGTGCAGACCGACTATGAGAGCCGCACGCGCGTGCGGGACTATGCCATTCTGACCCTGTTTCTCAACTGCGGCATGCGTCTTTCCGAGCTTGTGGGCATCAGCCTCGGCGATATCGACCCGAATCTCCGCTCTCTGCGGGTTCTGGGCAAGGGCGCTAAGGAGCGCGTGATCTATCTCAATGATGCCTGCCGTGCCGCGCTGGGGGACTATCTCACCGTCCGCGCTATGGATCCCGATATCCGCGACCGCGACGCCCTGTTCCTTTCCACCCGTCACGTCCGTATTTCCAACAAGACCGTACAGTATGTGGTGTACAAGTACCTCCGCGCCGCAGGTCTGGAATACAAGCACTACTCCACCCACAAGCTGCGCCACACCGCCGCGACCCTCATGTACCAGACCGGGCAGGTCGATGTGCGTGTGCTCAAGGACATTCTCGGTCATGAGCAGCTCAACACCACGCAGATCTATACCCACGTCAGCGACGCGCACATGGAGCAGGCAATGCAACAAAACCCGCTTGCCGGCGTCAAAATGCCGCCCGACCCCAAAATCATTTTTCAGAAAAAGCAGGATAAATCGGAATGAGTATTTTCAGCCGTAAATTAAAGAAGCAGTCTGCCGCCGACCCTTCCGTGTCCGCCGTGCCTTCCGAGCCGAAGACGAAGGCGGAGCAGACCGCGCAAGATCCGTCTGCCGATGCCGCTGTGACCCGCAAACCCCGCGCGCACACCCCGCCTCCTGCCGTGCAAAAGGCGGGACGGGCACTGCAAAAGCGTGCGAACAACACCCTGCGCGGCTTTTTCGTCCCGTTTCTGTGCGCCGCCGTCCTGTTGTGCGGCTCGGTGTTCCTGTTCCGCTCGTCGGGCGGCTATCAGAGTCTGGTGCCCGCCGCCGATTCGCAGAGCAGGCTCGACAACGCCTATTTTTCCTATCTGCGTGCCGAGGAATCCCGTCTTGCCGCAGAGTCCATTGCCCGTGCCAACGCTCCCGTGGAGCTGGGCGACAGCATCATCAGCCGTTATGCCATCATGATCCGCTGCTCGGACGGTCGTGTTCTGTGCGAGAAGAATGCGGACGAGAAAATGTATCCCGCCTCCATCACCAAGCTCATGACCGTTTTGGTCGTGCTGGATCGAATCCCCGATCCCGATTCCACCGTGTACGAGGTCACGCCCGATATCATTAACTACTGCATTTCGCAGAATGCCTCCCGCGCGGGCTTTCTCTCGGGAGAGCACGTCACCGTGACCGATCTGCTCTATGCCACCGTGCTTCCCTCGGGCGCCGAGGCGGCGCTCGCGCTGGCGCAGGGGATCGCCGGCACCGAGCAAGCCTTTGCCGAATTGATGAACCGGAAGGCGGCGTCCATGGGGCTGACCCAGACTCACTTTACCAATGTGACCGGTCTGCATGATGACAATCATTACACCACCGTGCGCGACCTCTGCTCCATGGTACAACAGGGTCTTTCCGTGACTTCGTTCCGCGAGCTTGTGACCACCATGCGTCACAGCATGGCGTCCACCGATCAGCATCCCAAGGGCTTCACCGTCTACAGCACTATCTACAACTCCATGAAAACCTACAACAAAACCTGCGAATACATCGTCGGCGGCAAGACCGGCTACACGCCCGAGGCGGGGCAGTGCCTGGCTTCGGTTTCGGACTGCATGGGCGACCGCTACATCATCGTCACCGGCAACGCCGGCTCTACCAACTACGCCGCCAACCATATTCAGGATGCCGACTCCCTTCTCGACCGCTTCGTTGTCAACCGTCAGGAGTGAGGGCACGCGGGGGGAGACGCGGGGCGCTGCCCCGAACCCCGGTCAAGGACCTTTTGGGAAAGGTCCTTGACAATCCCCAAAACCTTTT
>CABUHM010000186.1:0-3610 GCA_902491355.1 uncultured Eubacteriales bacterium | reverse complement strand
GCAAATTCTTTTCTTAGTTCTTTCACAGTTTTATCCTTCCAAGGCATTTTTCGTCCTCCGTTTGTTGACGTTTTTTGCCTTTATTATACCATAAAACTGTATACAATCTCCTTGCACAACCTGTATACTATCTTACTACACTGTACACAGTGGTCGCCCGCTCTTCATCTGTTGCACAGACAAAATCAAGGCGTAAGGGAGGCTTTTTCATGGGGACGTATGAGAACAGGTCGATTGTATGCAAAATGCGTTCGCGGGTGTTGCTTACCGCTTGTCTCCGACGATGGACAGGCGGATGCGGATATAGTCATTGGATTCGATGGCGCCGTTTTGGTTGACGTCGGCGGCAAGGCTTGCGGCATCGGAAAGGGAGACCGTACCGAGATAAGCGTTCCGAACCAGTGCACAGTCGTTGGAGTCGTGGATGCCGTTTCCGTTCAAATCGCCCGAAATCACCGCGACGGCGGAATCCAGAATGTTTCCGTTTCCGTCGGTGAGAGCCACCGTCCATCCCGTACCGACATAGTCGGGGGAATCGGACGCGACTGCGTTGCCATCGGCATCGAAAAAGGCGATGCGTTCGCTGTTTCGACACAGGGCGGCGACGGCGGCGGGCGTAGTTGCGGTCGAGATACCTGTCAGATACCCGTCACGCAGGGCAAGCGGCTCGGAAACCGTGAGCTTGTCGTCTGCATGCACGGTGGTGGAGACCGAGAAGGGTGAACCGTAAAGCAGTCCGATGGAGCTGTTTCCCTCGGTCCCCGTGACACTGCCTGTGGTGGCGACGGTGGTTTCTCCGATGATGGCGGTGGCGGTGAAGCGGATGGTGTAGGTCAGCGCCTCCGTTCCCGAGGCGGGATTATAATAGCCCTTGGCATTCATCGGCGCTTCGGAAAGGACGTAGACCCTGCCGTTTTTCGCGTTCTTGAGCAGAGTCCAGCCTGTGGGGGCATTGCCTGTTACCGAGACGAAGGTCAGACGGGTGACATCATACTCCAAGGTAAAGTTGAGCGTGTAAAGCCCGTCCGTTGTGCCGGAATCCACAGAAACCGTGATGTCAACCGTTTCGCCCACCGCAACGCTTGCCGGTGCGGTGGCGGTGAGGGTGACGGGATAGCTCTGCTCTGCATGGGAGATGATGAATGTGCAGGACATGAGAATTGCGAGGGTCAAAAGTAACGCAAGTGTTCTTTTCATGGGTACGGTTCTCCTGTTATTGAATTCCCAGCACGGATTTTCGCTGTAAAATGTAGTCATTGGAATCGATCCTGCCGTTTCCGTTCAGGTCTGCGGCGCGCTTTTGAGCAGTGCCTGCGGGCAGGGTATCAAGCCCGATGCAGGCGTTTCGGATGATGGCACCGTCATTGGAATCAAGGATGCCGTTGCCGTTGCAGTCGCCCGAAACGACCACGGTGTACTGCTCGGAAATGCTTCCCTGTGCATCGTAAAGGGTCACGGTGCTTCCGGTTGCGAGGATGCCGGGGGTGACGGTGCCGTCGGGGTCGGTCACGCGCAGGACGGATGAGGCGGGATAGCGGAAGTATTTAGGCAGGATCGCCGCCGTGGTTCCCACGGGAACATCGACGAGCAGACCTCCGTCGAGCTTCATTTTGGTATTGCTTTGCGGAGTCAGTCCGGGTGTAGCAGTCCATACGGCATACAGTGTGACGTTGACACTGCCGCGGTACGTGCCGCCCGCACGGTATCTTACCGCACCGTTCGGCGTGGTCGCCCAGCCTGCGAACGTATAGCCGTCACGCACGGGAACGCGGCGCGGCAGGACAAGACCGGTGTTGGGCTTTGCCGGAATGCTCTCGGGCGCGCCCGTGCCGCCGTTGGCATCAAAGCTGATGGTGCCGTAGGCGGAGGTGACCTCGGAATATGCCTTTAAGGAGAAGTCCTTGATCTGCATTTCGGCATCGTACGTGCCGGGCATCTCCCAGCCGAGGTTCACGCCGTCGAGATACAACGATTCGTATTCCACGCCCTGCATGAAGCCGTTCTGCTGTGCCAAGGTCAGCGCACGTCGGATATACGGGATCAAATCGACGTTGAGGGTGATCCAGGGATTGTCCTCACTGCCCACGGGCGTTCCGTTTTGGTGGAAGGTCTTGTTCACAAGACCGCCGTAGGGCAGACAGTAGATGAACAGCCCGCTTGCGTCCGATTTGCCGTTGTCCTGCGAATAGGTCTCGCCGGGGTAGGGGGTGCGGTTGTCGAACAGAGTCATGCCGAACCACGTCTGTTCCACCTGACCGTCCGGCTTTGTGCCCTTGAGGTAAAAATACATGCAGAATTGCGCCGCGTGCAGACCGGAATCGGCGGCACCGTTCATACAGTCGCTGAAACAGGACAGCTTTTGCGAAACGTTCAGCCGCAATTCGCTCAGATTTGCAATGTACACCGTTCCCGCGTCGCCGTTGCGTGCCAGCCAGCCCGAATCTTCGATCAGAAGATGCGGCCACGACTCACCCGATTTTCGGGGAGAGGAATAGGTGGCGGAGGCGTTGCACCGCAGGGCAAGAATACCGTTTTCGGTATTTGCTGTGATGCGGTTGGAGGGATTTTCGTAGATATATGTGCCGTTGCCCGAGTCGGTGAAGGAGGTCACGTTGGTGTCGCGCAGACTGTAGCGGTTGTCCCACTGCGCGATCTTCCAAATCGGCGTGAGGGAATCGTTGCCGTAGTTGAAGGTGAATACGGACTGGGAGGCTTCCTGTGCGGAGTTCAGACCCGAAACGCGGAAGCCGTTTTCGAAGGACCTGTCGGGTAACAGCTCATAGATGCCGCTGTCGGGTGCGGCGGAGGACACGGGGTCAACTGCCGTCTGTCCGTTGATCTTCTTGACGGTGAATTGTGCGGCGGACGATTGATTGTGACAGTAGACCAGCTTCATATAGCACGGTGTGTCTGCGTCAAACAGACGCAGAAGGTTCCGGTACTTATTGTTGGGATTGATCTCGCCATCGCTGTCGATGCGGGTGCCGTTGACGCGGGTGTAGTCGCCGTCGTTGACCACGATCTTCACGCCGCCGTTGCCGTCGGGGCGGACAGAGAATTTGATATCGGAAAAGCTGTCTATGCGGATGGTGTCATAACAGCCGTTGGAATCCCGATCAAACGCATTTTCGCGGGAAACGCCCGTATCGGAAAAACGCACGCCGTTCCAATAGATCTCGCCCAAGCCCAGCGTGTTGTCCGCCATGGGGCGGATGAGTATGAGCAGACCGGAGCCGTATGCCACGTCGCCGCTTCCCGCCTGTAACTTATGATAAACGGGGAAAACGTTGTAGGTGTCGGTCACGGTGTCGGTGTCCGAGAGCATAAGGGCAATCCAGGAATCCGTGCCGTTGCTCCCGTGCTGTGCGTACTGATCCAGAGAAAAGGTGACGTCGAAACCCTCACGCGACAGGTCGATGGGGCGCTTATAGGTGACGCCCAGCTCGCCGCTCCACTGCACCAGACCGCCGTTGAGTTGCAGAGCGCCTTCCTGCGTTACAGTTGCCGTGTTGGAAAGGGAAGCGCCGCCCGCGATCAGGTAATTGTGTACGCCCCAGTCGGCACGGGTATTTGCGCCGGCGGCATATGCGCCGTTGAGGAAACGTACCGC
>CABUHM010000185.1:0-3614 GCA_902491355.1 uncultured Eubacteriales bacterium | reverse complement strand
CCCATGCACGCGCCGAAGCCGCAGCCCATGCGTTCTTCAAAGCTGAACTGCCCGCCGACGCCCGTGCGCGCCGTCCCGTCCACTGCCCGAAGCATGGGGAGAGGACCGCAGGTGTAGATGTAGGTGTATTCGCGTTCCCCCATGGCGTCGGTCACAAAGCCGCGCGTACCGTAGGAGCCGTCTGCCGTGGTCACGGTGACATCTGCGCCGAGCGTGCGGAATTCGTCCTCGCAAAAGACCTCCTCAGCCCGATTAAAGCCTAAGATCACCTGCGGGTGCGCGCCCTGTGCGATCAGCTTGCGGCACAGAGCGTACAGAGGCGGAACACCCACGCCGCCGCCCACCAGCAGGGGAGCGTTGCCGGCAGGGGATGTGTCGTAGCCGTTGCCCAGTCCCACGAGCAGATCGAGGACGGTGCCCTGCGGCATTGCCCGCATTTTTTCGGTGCCCGTGCCCACGACCTTGTAGATGAGGGAGAGGGAGCCGTCCGCGTAGTCATAGACCGAGATGGGTCGCCGCAGATAACAGCCGTCGATCTTGATATTGACGAACTGTCCCGCCGCCGTGACGGCGGAGGTGTCGCCCGCCAAGGTCATGCGCAGGACGGACGGGGCGAGCTCGGTGTTCGAGGTCACCGTAAACAGTGCCTGCTTCATATCGGTTCATCGCTTCCTTTCGGTTATTTATACGGATCGGCGCTTATGCGTCGATGGTGGAAATGCCGAGGGTGGTTTCCTCCAAAACGTCGAGGAGCACCTTGACCGTATCGAGTGACGTGAACATGGTCACATTGTTTTCCACGGCGCACTGCCGTATCTTGTGACCGTCCGACAGCACATCCGAGGAATTGAGGTCGCGGGTGTTGATGACATAGGTCACATAGCCCTGTCGGATGGCGTCGGGGATCTCGTTACTGCCCTCGCTGATCTTTTTGAGGGCGTGGGTGCGGATGCCGTGCTCCTTTAGGAAGCGCGCCGTGCCCGCAGTCGCCTGAATATTGAAGCCCATCTGATAGAAGCGGCGCACCAGCGGCAGGGTCTCTTCCTTGTCCTTATCGGTGACGGTGACCAGTACCGTGCCGTAATTCATCACGCTCATGCCGCATGCCTTAAGTGCTTTGTACAGGGCGCGGGTCAGCTTGTCGTCGTATCCGATCGCCTCGCCCGTGGACTTCATTTCGGGAGAGAGGTAAGCATCAAGACCCCGCAGCTTGGAGAAGGAGAAGGCGGGCGCTTTGACGTACCAGCGCTTCTTTTCCTCGGGATAGATGGAGGTAAAGCCCTGTTCGCGCAGAGAGTGTCCCAAAATGACCAGCGTGGCGATGTCCGCCAAACTGTAGCCCGTCGCCTTGGACAGGAAGGGGACGGTGCGGGACGAGCGGGGGTTGACCTCGATGATATATACGTTTTCGTCCCGATCCACAATGAACTGGATGTTGTAAAGCCCCACAATGCCGATGCCCAGTCCGAGCCGACGGGTATAGTCGAGGATGGTCTCCTTGGTCTTTTGCGAAATGCTGAAGGTGGGGTACACGCTGATGGAGTCGCCGCTGTGGATGCCCGTGCGCTCCACCAGCTCCATGATGCCGGGCACAAAGACGTCGGTGCCGTCGCAGATGGCGTCCACCTCAAGCTCCTTGCCCGCAATGTACTTGTCCACCAGAACCGGCTTGTCCTCGTCCACCTCCACGGCGGTGCGCAGATAACGGCGGAGCTGTGCCTCGTCCGCAACGATCTGCATGGCTCTGCCGCCGAGCACAAAGGACGGGCGCACCAGAACGGGGTAGCCTACGGATGCGGCGGCGCGCACACCCGCTTCGATGTCGGTCACAGC
This sequence comes from uncultured Eubacteriales bacterium, assembly GCA_902491355.1. Lineage (GTDB taxonomy): Bacteria > Bacillota > Clostridia > Oscillospirales > CAG-272 > UMGS2055. The sequence goes on along the minus strand of CABUHM010000185.1, from coordinate 1,781 downwards.
CTGCCCCTGCGGCTGAGGGATGTTGAGGGTGTGCAGGACCTTCTCGAACAGGTCGCGGTTTTCGGCGCGGTCGATGGCGTCGCAGTCGGTGCCGATGATGTTCACGCCGCGTCGGTGCAGACCGGCGGAAAGATTGATGGCGGTCTGTCCGCCGAGGGACGCGATCACGCCCACCGGCTTTTCGAGGTGTATGATGTTCATGACATCCTCCTCGCACAGCGGCTCAAAGTATAGCTTATCCGAGCAGGTATAGTCGGTGGAGACCGTTTCCGGATTGTTGTTGATGATGATGGCTTCGCGTCCCGACGCCTTGATGGTCTTGACCGCGTGCACCGTGGAGTAGTCGAATTCCACGCCCTGCCCGATGCGGATAGGTCCCGAGCCGAGCACCACGATCTTTTCGCGATCCGACACCACCGATTCGTTTTCTTCCTCGTAGGTGGAGTAAAAATACGGGATGTAGCTCTCGAATTCCGAGGCGCAGGTGTCGATCATTTTGTAAACGGGGAACATGTTGTGTTCGGCGCGCAGGGCAAAGACCTCGTCGCCGCGCATGCCCCACAGACGTCCGATGCATTCGTCCGAGAAGCCCATTTTCTTGGCGGCGTACAATTCGTCGATGTCGCCCGTGTGCGCGGCAAGACGCTTTTCCTCGTTCACGATACTGCGGAGCTTTTCCAAAAAGAGCATGTCGATCTTGGTGGCGTTGCAGATCATGCCGATATCGGTACCGCGTCGGAACAGCTCGGCAATGCCGTAAATGCGGTCGTCGGTGCCGTCCTTGATGTAGTCGAGCAATTCCTCCTCGGTGCGGGTGTCGAACTTTTTCATGTGGATGTGGTTGACCCCGATCTCCAGAGAGCGCACGGCTTTGAGCAGGCTTTCCTCAATGGTTCTGCCCACGCTCATGACCTCGCCCGTCGCCTTCATCTGGGTGGACAGCTTATTGTTGGCGGAGGAGAATTTATCAAACGGGAAGCGCGGCATTTTAGTCACGACATAGTCGAGGGACGGCTCAAAGGATGCGGGCGTGTTCGCCAGCATGATCTCGTCCAGATGCATGCCCACCGCAATCTTTGCCGATACCCGCGCAATGGGGTAGCCGCTTGCCTTGGATGCCAGCGCCGACGAGCGGGACACGCGGGGGTTCACTTCGATGAGATAATATTGGAAGGACAGCGGATCCAGTGCAAACTGCACGTTACAGCCGCCCTCGATCTTCAGGGCGCGGATGATCTTGAGCGCGCTGTCGCGGAGCATGTGATATTCCTTGTTGGTCAGGGTCTGGGAGGGGCACACCACAATGGAGTCGCCCGTGTGGATGCCCACGGGGTCGATGTTTTCCATGTTGCACACCGTGATCGCCGTGTCGTTGGCATCGCGGATCACCTCATATTCGATCTCTTTGTAGCCCTTGATGCTCTTTTCCACCAGCACCTGATGCACGGGGGAAAGCTCCAATGCGCCCCGCAGAAGCTCGGCGCATTCCTCGGGATCGTCCGCAAAGCCGCCGCCCGTGCCGCCCAAGGTAAAGGCAGGACGCAGGACGACGGGATATCCGATGCGTTCTGCCGCCTCCAGTCCCGCTTCCATGCTCTCGGCAATGACCGACGGCAGAACAGGCTCGTCCAGCTCCATGCACAGCTCCTTGAACAGCTCGCGATCCTCGGCGCGCTCGATACTTCGGCTCGTGGTGCCGAGCAGCTCGGCGCCGCATTCGCGCAGGACGCCCTTTGACTCCAACTGCATGGCAAGATTCAGTCCGGTCTGTCCGCCGATGC
>CABUHM010000184.1:0-3621 GCA_902491355.1 uncultured Eubacteriales bacterium | reverse complement strand
GTGCGGTTTATAGGCATCTTCGCAGCGAAAGTATACCGTCGCAAGGCCGCGCAAAACGGCAGGGCTGTCGCACCATGCCTCCGCCTTAACATCGCCGCGTATGCCGTGGGTCGTTACGATTTTTCCCGCTTCCAGATATTGCTCCATCCTGTGCTTCCTTTGCTCCATGTTACGGATTTTTTCGTGCCGGCTCAAAAAGAATGTCGGTGTCCCGCCGTATTTCCCGTTTTTTCGCTGTTCGGATCGGGAATCCGCGACGAAACAATTATTCATTCTATTTTACCACAGTCCGATACCCGATTGGTGAATGATGTGTAAATATTTGAACAAACGGTAAACTCTCCCCGCGCACGGACTCCGTTCGGTCATGCCGTGCCGTCTTGTCCCGTATGATGATATGGGAGCGCGCGCCGCTCCCTCATTCCATGCTTTTTTAGAGAAAGGCGGAATTTTCATGCAGAAAAGTGCCCGCATTCTGTTTCTTCTGATCCTTCTTCTGATGCCCGTCCTCCTGACAGGTACACTGACGGGGTGCCGCACCGCGCACCGCGACCCGCTGTGCTATCAGAAATATCCCTTCACCGCCGACGGTACTCTGACCTTGGGCGAATTGCGCGGTGAGGTGCGCTTCACCATGGAGGCGGCGGGACGCGGCTCCCTCACCTTTCTTTCGCCCGCGTCGGTTGCCGGACTGCGTCTGACCGTCGACGGCGAGGGCGTTTGTGTCACCCTCGGCAATCACTCCTACGCCTTTGGGGAGGATTCGGGCATCTGTCCCGTTCTGACCCGTCTGGTCGCCGCCTTCAGCCTGACCGAGCGCGGTCCCCTGGTCTACGATGCCGACGGCTTCTCCTGCAACGGCGTGCGCTATGTATGCGATACCGGGAGCGGTTATCCGCTCTCGGTATCGGGAGAGGGCTTCTCCTTTACGATCTCCCTGTTTACGCCCGACGCTCAGCAGAATATGGGCTGAAGCTGTGTTCCGCGCAGGGCGCAGTCCAGGGTGTCTGCCACCTGCGAAAAGTCACAAATCAGGGAGTGCGGCTTCTTTTCGGGGTCATCCTGCGCCAGCGGCACAAAATACACCTGCTTGCGGCACAGCATGGTGCCGATGTTGCACAGGTTTGCCGAAAGCGCATCGTTGGAGGCTAAGGCAATGACCACGGCGCCGTCGCGCCGAAGCTGTGCCTTTGCCGCCATGGTCACCGTAGTGTCGGTGATGCCGTGCGCCATTTTGGAGAGGGTATTTCCGGTGCACGGCATGATGAGAAGAGCGTCCAGACGGATCTTCGGACCGAGCGGCTCGGCATCCCGAATCGAATGGATGATCTCCTCACCGCACAGCGCCTCGACACGACGTCGAATCTCCGCCGCCTCACCGAAGCGTGTGTCGGTGTGATACACCGCGTCCGAGAGCAGAGGCGTCATGTGCCAGCCCTTTTTTTTCAATTGCTCCATGACGGCAAGTGATTTCGATATCGTACAGAACGAGCCGCAAAGCGCCACGCCGATATGTCCGCGACAGGTGTCCGTCATGTCGTCACCCCCTCTTCCCGCAGGATTTCAAGCACACTGCGCGCCGCAATCCGTCCTGCCGTCACCGGAGAGGTCTTTCCAGGAAGAGAAAGCGCCCACACCGTGGGAACGCCGAGCCGCTGTGCCGCAATGCGGTCAACGCCGCCGGGACGGGATGCCAGATCGACCACGAGCGTGCTCTCCCCGAGCTGTTCCAGAAGATCGGCGGTCAGGACGGGATTCGGCACCGTGTTGAATATCACGTCGGGGCGTGATTCGCAGAACGAAAGCTGTCTTGTGTCCATGGCGCGGTAGCCCTCGGCACGGATCCACGCGAGGTCGGCGGGCTTCCGTGCCGTCGCCGTGACATGCGCCCCGAATGAGGCAAGCAGGCGGCACAGAATTCTGCCGATCCTGCCGTAGCCGATCACGGTGCATCTGCTTCCGTGCAGGGTGACGGGTAGGCGCTCCATGGCGATGGCGACAGCGCCCTCCGCCGTGGGGACGGCGTTTGCGATGCAGAATGCCTCCCGCTCGCTGTAGTCGTACACGGTGACGCCCGCGCGCTTTGCCAGTGCGTGCGCCGTCTCGTGAAAGCGTCCGCCGAGCACCATTTGCGTGGGCTTGAGCTGAGCGAACATATCGTCAAGCGGGATGGCTCCGTCGGCATACGGCGCGTGCAGACGCACGTGATCCTGACTGTACGGCAACGGCAGTATGACCGCCGCCGCGCCACGCACCGCGCCCTCCGTGCCGATACAGCGTGTGGGCAGGCAGATCTCGCCGTCATAGCGCTCAAAGCCCGCCAGCGCCACCTCATAGCCCGATGCCGCCAGCTCCTCCGCCATGGCGATCTGACGGCGGTCTCCGCCCAGCACGCCGATTTTGGCTTTGCCGTCAGTTTGGGTTGTGTTCATGATGTTTGCCATTCCTTTCCTGCATTCTTTTTGCCCGTGCGGGCAACTTCCCGGTCTGCCGGACGATTGCCCCTCGGCAGATCATTACATCATATTCCGCGCCCCGCCGTCAGGTTCGGCTTTCCCGCATTTTCCCCTCCTGCCCTTTTCTCCCGCGTCCCGCCGTTTTTCATAACCCCTATTTACAAACGCGGCATTTCGTGGTATCCTATCATTGTCGAATTTTCTCGCTTTTCAAAGCACTCCGTGACAGTATGCAACTGCACTGGATCATCAACTGCACTACATAATAAGGAAGGTTTCTCCCATGCACATTCCGTCGTCCGATACCGCATCCATTCACGTCCTGACCTATCAGGATGCCTGCCGCCCGTCTCCCGATGCCTCCTATGACCGCAGTCGCTGGCTCTACATCCCCGATTTCTACTCGGAGTACCGTTACGTCCTCGGCACGATCGGGGACAAGCCCCTCATCTGCATCGGCATCAATCCGTCCACCGCCGAGCCGGACCATCTGGACAACACCCTCAAATCCGTGGAGCGCATCGCCATGGGCAACGGCTACGACAGCTTTATCATGTTTAATGTCTATGCACAGCGCGCCACCCGTCCGGACGACATGGAGAAGCAATGCAACCCCCTCCTGCATGCCGAAAACATGAAGGCGTTTGATGCTGTCCTGTCCCGCACCGACCGTCCTGCCGTTTGGGCGGCTTGGGGCGCTATCATCGAAAAGCGTCCATACCTCACCGACTGCGTGCGCGACATGGCGCGCATCGGCAGAGCGCACTCCGCCTCTTGGCTCTGCGCCGGAAGCTGTTCCCGTGCCGGTCATCCGCATCATCCTCTCTATCTCCGCCGCGACGAGCCTCTTCGTCCCTTCGATTTAGACGCCTACTTAGGCTGACGGGGACGCGGGGAGACGAGGAGACGCGCGGGGCGCCGCCCCGAACCCCGGTCAAGGACCTTTTGGGAAAGGTCCTTGACAATCCCCAAAACCTTTTGAGAGGGGGAAGGGGCGGATTTGCTCTCCGAATGGGCGATTGTGTAAAAGGATAGGATGCATAAAATGCAGCCTTGATTTTGTCTGTGCGGCGGATGGAGAGCGGGCGACCAGTGTGTATAGTGCAGTAACATAGTTTACAAAATGTGAAGGTACATAGTTTACAATGATATGGTAAAATAAGGG
>CABUHM010000183.1:0-3662 GCA_902491355.1 uncultured Eubacteriales bacterium | reverse complement strand
AATTCCTTACCGGAGAACTCCATGATCACGGTCCCGTTGGACTGCGGCAGAATAAAGCTGTCATGCTTTTCGGCGGTAACGCCTGTCATCGGTTGAAACCAGTGGGTATAGTGCGTTGCGCCCAATTCGGTCGCCCAATCCTTCATGGCGTTTGCCACCACGTTTGCAACCGAAATGTCCAGGCGTTTTCCAAGGTCGATGGCGCGCTTGACGGCGGCGAAGGTCTCTTTTGGGAGGCGTTGCTTCATGGTATTTTCGTCAAATACCATACAGCCGAAGTAATCCGGAACCATTTTCATCATCGTATTCCTTTCCTGTGCGGAATCAAAATCGTACAATACGCATACCATTATACTATTTATGACGTCTTTTGTCAATGGCACAGGTGACGAAAACAGGCGAACAGAAAGCGCATCACTGCCATAATATTACAGAATCGGGGGAATAACAATATGATATTACCGTTTTTCAAGATGCAGAGTTGCGGAAACGACTACATATTTTTCGATCTGCTCCGACCCGGGATATCCGAGCGCATATCGGGCGTTTCCCTGCCCCGCCTTGCCGCGCGCATATCGGACAGACATACGGGCGTCGGCGGGGACGGCCTGGTGCTCCTGCGTCCGTCCGACAAGTCCGACGCTTTCATGCAGATGTTCAACGCGGACGGCAGTGAGGGACGCATGTGCGGAAACGCTCTGCGATGCGCGGGCAGATATCTGCGCCGCATTTCGGAAGACGGGCGTGACCGCTTTTCGGTGGATACGCTGTCCGATGTTCGTTACGTTCGTGTCCCCGCAGATGACGCCGCACCGGTCACGGCGGAAATGGGACAGGCGAGCTTTGACCCGCGCACCCTCCCCGTTCCGTCTGCCGCCCATCCTCTGATCGAGGAAAAGATCATCACAAGGAACGGTATCCGGTGTCTCACCGTCCTTTCGGTGGGCAATCCGCACTGTGTCCTGTTTGACCGCGACCAGACCCTCCCCGACATTGCAACGATCGGAAACGCTCTGAACGCATGCGGTCTGTTTGCGGAGGGGGTCAATGTATCAACGGTCGAGATCATCGACGCGAACCGTCTCAATATCCGCGTTTGGGAGCGTGGAAGCGGCGAGACTCAGGCGTGCGGTACGGCGGCATGCGCGGCAGTCGCGGCGGCGGTCAAGAACGGATACTGCCCGGAAAATACCGATATCCGGTGCCGGATGCGCGGCGGCACGCTGACTGTCCGATATCAAACGGACGGCATTCTGCTCACGGGCAACGCCGACTATGTGTTCCGCGGGGAATATGAATATGCGGATTGAGCGCTTTCCGCGCGGAAATGCCAAACAATTGCGCCGCCCCACTTGACATTTGCGAAAAAAAGAAATATAATGAGATGTTGAATTTTGTAAATGACTGGAGAGTTTACTATGGCACAGGAAAAAATGGTTTCCGAAATCACCGCAATGGAAACGGACTTCGCGCAGTGGTACACCGATGTTGTCAAAAAAGCCGACTTGGTCGATTATTCCGGCGTACCGGGCTTTATGATCTACCGTCCCTACGGCTATGCGATCTGGGAGAATATCCAGCACATTCTGGATAACCGCTTCAAGGAGACCGGCCACGAAAACGTATACATGCCCATGCTGATTCCGGAGGCACTTCTCAATAAGGAAAAAGAGCATGTGGAGGGCTTTGCGCCCGAGGTAGCGTGGGTCACCATGGGCGGCTCCAAGCCCCTGCAGGAGCGCCTTTGCGTCCGCCCCACCTCCGAGACCCTGTTCTGCGACCATTATGCAAATATCATCCGTTCCTGGCGCGACCTGCCCAAGCTGTACAACCAGTGGTGCTCTGTCGTTCGTTGGGAAAAGACCACGCCTTCCTGCGCACCCGCGAATTCCTGTGGCAGGAGGGTCACACCATGCACGCGACCGCCGAGGAGGCACAGGAGGAGACCATCCGCATGCTGAATATCTATGCGGATTTCCTGGATCACGACCTTGCGATCCCGGTCATTCGCGGCAGAAAAACCGACAGCGACAAGTTTGCCGGCGCTGAGGCGACCTACACCGTGGAAGCGCTCATGCACGACGGCAAGGCGCTGCAGTCCGGTACCTCCCACTATTTCGGCGACGGCTTCTGCCGTGCGTTCAATATTCAGTACACCGATAAGGAAAACAAGCTGGTCTACCCGCACCAGACCTCATGGGGCGTGTCCACCCGCATGATCGGCGGCATCATCATGACCCACGGCGATGATAACGGCTTGGTGCTTCCTCCCGCCGTGGCGCCCATTCAGGTCATCATCGTTCCGGTCGCACAGCACAAGGAAGGCGTTTTGGAAAAGGCGGAGGAGCTTCGCGCGCGTCTGGCAAAGGCGGGCGTCCGCGTCAAACTGGATGCAAGCGACAATTCCGCCGGCTGGAAGTTTGCGGAATACGAGATGAAGGGCGTTCCGGTTCGTCTGGAGATCGGTCCGCGCGATATCGAATCTAACCAATGCGTACTGGTCACAAGACACAACAGAGAGAAGACCTTTGCATCCCTCGACAATTTGGAGGACGCCGTTTCCGAGCGTCTGACCGCCGTGCGCGACGGACTGTATGCAAAAGCGCTTGAGAACCGCGAGCGTCGCACCTACGACTGCACCACGACCGAGGAGATCACACAGGCTCTGTCCGCACACGGCGACGGCTTTGTACGCGCCATGTGGTGCGGCGACGAGGCTTGCGAGGACGCAGTCAAGGCGCAGACAGGCGTCGGCAGTCGTTGCATCCCGTTCGATCAGAAGCACATTTCCGACCGTTGTGTTTGTTGCGGCAAGCCCGCAAAACAGATGGTCTACTGGGCAAAGGCATATTGATCCGATGAAAAAGCATTCGGTCAGGCGCGTCGTATTACACCCGTTCGGTCTGCTCACCGTTGCCGCAGCGCTTCTTTTGACCGCAGTCGGACTGGTCACAGTCTACTCGGTCACCTACCGGAGCAATCCGGAAGCGCTCGGCATCTCGGTGTTTGCTCTGGCTCTGGGCATGGCGATCTTCGGCGCCGTGGCGGCATTTGATATTTGCCGCCTGCCAAATGCCTTTTATTTTGCCCTGTTCGGCGTGACCGCGGCGCTCCTCCTGCTCACCCTCTTCATCGGCGAAGGACCGGGAAACCGCGCGTGGCTCCGCTTTTCGTGGCTGTTTTTCGATATTCAGCCGTCCGAGCTGGCAAAGGTGAGCTATATTCTCACCCTTTCCCGCCATCTTACATACCTGCAGAATAAAAAACGCTCGCTTCGGTCGAGCATTCTGCTTGCGTTGCATGTGCTCACCCCCATCGTGCTGGTGCTCCTTGAGGGGGATGTCGGAAACGCATCGGTGCTGGTCTGCATCGCCGTCGGCGCGTTTCTGTTTTTCGGCTCTTCCCTGCGACGCGTCGGTATCGGCGCTGGCATCGCGCTCCTGCTCTCTCCGGCGGTCTGGTTTGCTTTGGGTGAGCATCGGCGGGATCGCATCATTGCGGGGCTGAACCCGTATTCCGATCCGCTCGGCTACGGATGGCAGTCCCTGACCACGCAGAACGTCATTGCGTCCTCTTCCCTGTTCGGAAAAGGATTTCTGAACGCCGTTTCCAGTCAGCAGATCCCCGCCGTCCACACCGACATGATTTTTGCGGCAATCGCG
>CABUHM010000182.1:0-3715 GCA_902491355.1 uncultured Eubacteriales bacterium | reverse complement strand
AATCTGGAAGCCCTGCAGGGGCAGATCGACGGTCTGTATGAGATCCGCGTGATCACCGAAGCGCTCGACGCTTCGAATGCGGACATGATGCTCGACAGCACATTCCTCACCGAGGAAGCGCTTCACAATTACTCCCGCGACCCGCGTCACACGGCGGTTGCGGACACCTGTGTGCGTCCCTACGTTCAGCATCGGAGCTGTATCAATTACAAGGTTTAACATAGGACGCTTCGGGGTTCTCTGCGCAAAAAAGAAGTCTGTCGTGCCGTTATTCGGCGTGACAGACTTCTTTTTCTTCGGGCGTCCGTATCTCATGCTTTTCATAATAGCCGATGAGCCGCGCGTCGTCATCGCGCAGTGCGACCATATAGACATCGGAATTCTGCTTTTTGCGATGATGGGTAAAGCGGATGTTATGGGACGCATCCTCGTCGAACCAATCGACCACTCTGCGTATCATCTCGACCGAGGAGGGCGCGTGGCAGTCCAGAACGCTCTTCCCGATCAGCGCTTCCCCGCCCCGCTTGGCGTAACGGGACACGGCGGTGGGATTCATATATATTATGGTATGGTCAAGATTGCAGATCACGATCGGACAGGGGTCCTGATCCGCAATGCTCTTAAAAAATGCACCAAGCTCCATAGCTTCACCTGCCGGCGCATCAATGTCCGTGAGGGACAACGTCCAGCTTATCCTTTTCATTCACAAGATCCGCATGCAGAAGGTCTACAAAGACGATAAACAGCGGAATTTCGGCAAACCAGATCGTTTTGCCTCCGAAATGCAGACACAGCACAGCGGAAACCGTGCCGCCGACAACGAAAGCTAAAATCATGAAAATGTGCATCAGAAGGCGGGTGACCGACCGACGGTCATGCTTTGTGAAGCATTTCACGATGCTGATCCCGACCTGACGCAGATGGTTCGTACAGAACGTGGTTGCCATAGGAATATTATTCGCCTGACGAAAGGTATTATACTGCATGGAGGCGATAAAGTTGATGGAGACCTGACAGATCTGCGGCGGCAGATGGTCGGGCACAAAGCCGAGGGCAAGCACGCACAGCATCTCAAACGCCACAAAAAAGGTGTCCCAACGCATGATGCGAAGCCGATTGATGCGCTTCGGCAAAAACTCCGAAAGCACGGTGCCGAGCAGATACGCCGAAATGGGTATGAAGTAATACAGCGCGCGCGACCAGTTCATATGCCCCGCCTGCACGGCAAGCATCACAAAGTTAGCGGTCTGCGCGTTGCAGAACACGCCGCCCTTCATCACATAGGTGTACGCGCCGAAAAAGCCGCCCACAGCCATCAGTAAGATGAAGGTCCTCAGCCGTTCGCACTCAAGAAATCCGTCCTCACGGTAGGTTTTGGTTTGTTTTTCCATAGCACTCAAGAACTCATTCAAACAAAATCAGTCTGCGTTACCCTGTAACGCGCTTATTCAGTATATCAGATTACGCTGAAAAAGGCAAGCGAAATCAGCCCCTTTTCCGAATGTCCTACGAATGCAACAAATTCGCGCCCACAGCGAAACACGGATTTGTACGCGGTGACGTAATTTCCCGATCAGACCGACGCGAGACAACTGCGCACATATGCAATTTGCTCCCGCACGGAGGCAGATGACGTACCGCCCGCCGAGCTACGCTTCTCCACGCACGCGTCCAGATCGATGGCGGCGTAAACGTCCTCATCAAATAATTCGGAAAAACTGCGGTAGGTGTCGAGCGGAAGCTCCTCCGGCACGGTGTTCTCCGATATGCAATGCGCCACGATTCTGCCGGATATCTTGTACGCATCGCGGAACGGCATGCCGTGCTTCACCAGATAGTCCGCGAGGTCGGTCGCGTTAATATAACCCTTCTGTGCGGCGCGGCGCATGTTGTCGGTCCGAACACGCGCGGTCGCGATCATGGGCGCGGCGACCGCAAGACACATCTTCACGGTGTCCAATGCGTCGAACACGCACTCCTTATCCTCCTGCATATCCTTATTATATGCAAGCGGAAGCCCTTTGAGCGCAACCAACAACGTTTGCAGATCGCCGAATACCCTGCCCGTCTTACCGCGGATCAGCTCCGCCATGTCGGGGTTCTTCTTCTGCGGCATGATGGAAGAGCCGGTGGTGTATGCGTCGGAAAGCTCCACGAAGGCGAATTCCCAGCTCGACCACAGGATCAGCTCCTCTGCCATACGCGAAAGGTGCATGGAGAGAATGGAAAGGCAGGACAGAAATTCCACGGCATAGTCCCGATCGGATACGCCGTCAAGACTGTTGCGCGCAATGTCGTCAAAGCCGAGCAGAGACGCCTCATACCGACGGTCCGTGGGATATGTGGTGCCCGCCAGTGCGCAACAGCCGATGGGCGACACATTCATGCGCCCGAGACAATCGTGCATGCGATCCGCATCCCGCAGAAACATCATGCAGTACGCAAGCAGATGATGACCAAAGGTCACGGGCTGTGCGCGTTGCAGATGGGTATATCCCGGCATGACGGCAGATGCGTTCGCCTCTGCCTGATCGGTCAGAGCCTCAAGGAGCGCACACAGTCCGGACAGCACATTCTGTCCCTCATCCCGCAGATACAGACGCAGATCGAGCGCCACCTGATCGTTGCGGCTTCGCGCCGTGTGGAGCTTCTTCCCCACGTCGCCGATCCGCTCGGTGAGGATCTGCTCCACAAACATGTGGATGTCCTCACAGGTCATGTCAAACGCAAGTGCTCCGGAATCCAGGTCGGCGAGTATGCCCTCCAGACCCGCCGTCAGTGCCGCGCATTCCTCCTGCGTGATGATGCCGCACTTTGCAAGCATGGCGGCGTGTGCAAGCGAACCGCGGATATCCTGCCGATACATCCTGCTATCAAAATGAATGGAAGAGTTAAAATCGTCTGCGATCCTGTCGGTCACACCGTCCGTTCTGCCTGCCCACATTTTTCCCATGATATGCTTTTCTCCGTTATCCCGATTTGAAATTATTTGCCTTCCACCATAGCCGCAACCTTGGTAGGCAAACCGAACAGATTGATGAATCCGTCCGCATCCTGCTGATTGTAGTCGCTCTCGCCGAAGGTAGCGATCTCTTCGCTGTACAGCGAATTGGGGCTCCATACGCCGGCGTTGATCATGTTGCCCTTGTAGAGCTTGAGGCGAACCTTACCTGTGACCTTTTCCTGGGTCTTATCTACGAAAGCGGAAAGCGCCTCGCGCAGGGGCGAGAACCACAGACCGTTGTACACAAGCTCCGCAAAGGTGACGGCGAGCTTCTGCTTCTCGTGCATGGTCAGCTTATCCAAACACAGGGTTTCGAGCACGCTGTGCGCCTTGTACAGAATGGCGCCGCCGGGCGTTTCGTACACGCCGCGGCACTTCATGCCGACCAGACGGTTCTCCACGATGTCCAAAATGCCGATGCCGTTTTCGCCGCCGAGCTGATTTAGCTTCAGGATGATCTCCTTTGCGCTCAGCTTTTCGTCGTTGAGAGCGACCGGAACTCCCTGCTCAAAGTCAAGCGTGATGTACGTGGGCTTATCAGGCGCATCGATGGGAGAGACGCCCATTTCCAGAAAGCCCTTCTTCTCGTACTGTGGCTCGTTGCCGGTATCCTCCAGATCCAAGCCCTCGTGGGAAAGATGCCACAGGTTCTTATCTTTGGAATAGTTGGTCTCGCGGTTGATCTTCAGCGGAATATTGTGTGCCTCGGCA
>CABUHM010000181.1:0-3732 GCA_902491355.1 uncultured Eubacteriales bacterium | reverse complement strand
GAATCGGCTCTCGGACAGATCGGACCATTTGTGGTTGCACACCTCGAATTTCGCCTTTTCCTCCTGCGTGTTGCGGGTGGTGGGGCGCTCCATATGACCGAACTGGATCTCGTTGCGGACGGTGCGGGAGAGCACATCCACATCGAACACGGTCTTTAAGTACGTGTGCTTTTCATGCCAGTCGATGACGGTGTGGAAATCCACCTGTGCGGAGTCGGCGCGGAATATGATGTCCTGATCCAGACGGCTCCGCTGACCGATCCTGCGGGAGCACCGCAGGACGAAGAGCACGGGACCGCAGGAAACGACCTCCATGCCGAGCATATCGCGTTGCGGCTCACGGCACAGAAGGGTCTCCGCCTCCAGATCCCAGTTGTCCCAGCCGAGGGGCGCGTCCTGACCGCACACCAGGGTGTTCAGGGGCAGACCGCCCTCGCGGCGCACCTCGCGTCCGTGGGTCTTATCGATCAGGGATACGATCTCGCCGAATTCGTTGAATTCCGCATGGAGATGGGGCGTTTCCAGAACGCCGTCCTTCCAGGTAAAGGGACAGTCATACGTCGGCACGGTGTTGCCGTAACGCAGGGTCACAGCTCCCAGCGCGGGGATCGTGACGCCGCCCACCGCCTGCACGGTCTTGCCCGTGACATCGGTATAGGTCTGGCAGGGGTGATCCGCGACGGACTTGCCGCAGCCGGCAAGCACAACGGGGTCGTGACGGTCAAAGGACAGGGTGTTGAACAGGGTCACGGCACTCTCGTCGCCGTCGGTCAATTCACCCGCGCGGTCATACGCGATCTGACGCGCCTCGGCGATGACCTCCTTGTTCTGCTTGATTGCCAGATCCGCAACGCCCGTGACACAGGTGCCGGGCAGGATGTCGTGGAACTGGTTGGTCAGAAGCACCTTGTAGAGCGGGTCGGTGCGGTCGCCCTTGCCGTGACCGGTCACGGCGTTGAAGTAGTCCATATCCCGCAGGGCAAATTCTGCCTTGCGGTTGGTGCGCTTGATGTCGTGCATGGTGGTCAGGGTACCGCGGTGTCCCTCAAAGTACAGCTCGCCCGCAAATTCGGGGAGCTTTTCGCGCACCCGCTCGGCACGCGCCATGAATTCGCTTGCCGTGGAATATTCCACGCGGGGAAGTCCGGGAATCTCGGTGAGCCGACGCGCCCGCTCCAAAAGTGCGGGGGTCGGTCCGCCGCCGCCGTCGCCGTGACCGTAGGCAAAGAGCTTTTCCTCAAACACCTGCTTATTGGTGATGAAGCCCACCTGCTGTTCGATGGTCTTGATATCGGGAACCAATTCCAGATTGTGCAGGTGCGTGATGATCTCGGTGCCGTCGATGCCCTCCCAGCGGAAGGTGGCATAGGGGAACTGATTCATGTCGTTCCACGAGAGCTTCGTGGTGAAGAAATACTGCACGTCGGATTCGGTCATGATCTGCGGGATGGCGCCGTTATAGCCGAAGGTATCGGGCAACCAGAAGGAATCCGAGGTGTAGTCCAGATACTGCCGCGTGAAGTGCTGACCGTACATGAACTGCCGCGCCATCAGCTCGCCCGAGGTGATGTTGCAGTCGCATTCCACCCACACGCCGCCGTTCGGCTCATATCTGCCCTCGCGCACAAAGTGACGGATCTCCTCGAAGATCTCGGGATAGTACACCCGCATCCATTCCAGATGGAGCGCGGAGGACTGGATGAATTTATACTCGGGATATTCCCGCATGAGCTTGACCGCGTTGGAATAGGTGCGTGCGCATTTGCGGATGGTCTCGCTCACCGGCCACAGCCAAGCCGTGTCCATGTGGGAGTGACCCAACAGTGCCACACAGCCGCGCGTGGTGTCGGATGCGGACTTTCGGAGCAGGGGACGCATGATCTCGCGACACTTGGCGACCGACGCGTGAACCGCTTCGTCCGGATACTCCACGGGGAGCACGATGACGTTTTGATACAGCTCGGTCAGCACGGCGCGCGCACGGTGACGCAGGAAATTGTCCTCTTGCAATTCGGATGCCATTTGCAATACGGCGTTCAGGTCGAACACGAATCCAAAGACGTCCTCCTCACATTCGCACAGTTCGATGCCGCTGAAGGTGCGGATAAATTCGTTGGGATCGGCTACGCCCTCGATGCCGTAATGGTCGAAGGAGGAACAGCCTGCACAGTAATGTCCCGCATAGCATTCCATGGCGATGTCAAAGGTCTCGCCCGGGACGGCGCACTCGGTGAGAAGCTGAACCGAATGGAACAGCCCCATGTAATCCCCGCGCGTGTTGAAAATGCCGTCCGGCTTACCGTTGACAAAGAGAAGAATCTCCACCGCCTGCGTGTCGGGACGCAGATACAGCTTCTTGCCCTCCAGCTCCTTGGGCACTGTGAAGCGGGTGCGGATCCAGAGGTTCTGATACTCGCCGCCCCACTTTTCGCCCTCGTGCAGAGGCTCGGAGCATTCGGGCGGACGGCGGAAATGCTCGGGGGTGCGCAGACAGGTCATGTCGGTCAGTCTGCCCACGGTGTGATACATCCGCTCTGCATAGATGCGATTGACCTTTTCCAGTTTTTCAATAATACGATCGGTATAGGTTTCAGCTAACATGTCGCCTTCTCCTACGCTCAATATTTATCGACGGGATACAGGATCTTGAGCTGGTTGACCTTGCTCTGGTATGCCGCCTGTTGCTTGTCGCCCAACAGCTTTGCCTTGATCTGCTCGCGCACCTCGTCAAAGGCGATGGGCTTGGCTTCACTGCGGCTGTCCAGACGGATGAGGTGATAGCCGAACTGGGTCTTGACCGGTTCGCTGATCTCGCCCTGCTTCATGGCGAAGCATGCGTTCTCGAACTCCGGAACCATCTGTCCGCGTCCGAATTCGCCCAAGTTGCCGCCCTGCGCGGAGGACGGGCAGGTGCTGTGCTGTTTTGCGGCATCCTCGAATGAGACCTCGCCGGCACGGATGGACGCCAGAATGTCGTTCGCCTTTTCTTCGCTGTCCACCAGAATGTGGCTTGCGCCAACGGTCTCCCGTCCTGCAAACTGGTCGGGGTTATCGTCGTAGAATTTGCGCGCTTCGTCGTCGGTGACGGTCAAGCCGGAAATGACCTTGCTGATGGCATAATTTGCCAAAAGCTCTTCCTTCACCTTTTTCAGCTCTTCCTTGAACTGCGGCTCCGCCTCCATGAGGTTGCGGGTGGCGTCCATCAGAAAGAGCTTCTGTGCGATCAGCTGTTCCAACAGCACGGCGCGTCCCTGCGGATTCTGGTAGCGCTGACCGCTCTTGCCCATGGCGGCGATCATGCGATCCACATCGGCATCGGTGATGGGCATGCCGCCCACCGACGCAAGTATTTTTTCGTTTGCCATAATTGTTGTATTCCTTTCCTGTTTATGCAATTGCTTTGTGCAATGCATATTGCTTTTTGACAACGTTACTTGGATTATATCATGCCCGCCGCGGAATTGCAAGCATTTTATGGCGCTCCGTGCAAAAAGCGGTGCGTCCGGCGAATTTTTCCGCTTTTTTGCGCCGAGGACGGTCGGAGGGGACGTGCGCTGACCAAGCCCCGCGTCGGGTGCCGCCGTCCCGACGGACGGCGGCACGGGCGGAAATCGGCGGCGGATCAAGTCTGTACAAACGATTTCGCACTGTCTGCCGCCGATTTCCTCGCAGGCGCGGCAAGCCGCGCCTGCCCCGACGCGGGGCGCAAAGTCTGCGCAAACCCAAAACGGT
>CABUHM010000180.1:0-3761 GCA_902491355.1 uncultured Eubacteriales bacterium | reverse complement strand
GGTTGCCCAGATTCAGCATATCCTGATACACTCTGCCGTTATCCTCTTCAAACCCAAAGACACGGCTTCCGTAGTTTGCGATCTCCATGGCGGAAAAGCCGCGATAGCCGCTGTACTCAGGATATTCCTCCGCCGAAAAGCAGGGGTGATTATAGGTCACGAAAAATCCTGCGTCCCTGCCGCGCCGTGCGATCTCGCTGACCCCCTCATGGGTATAGACCCGCTCGAAATCCGGCAGGCTCTCGTCATAGCGAATCTGCGCGCGGTACTTTTCCTGATCAGCGCCGATATACTTGGTGCGGTGATAGCAGGGATCAATGACCGTTTCCGGTGTCGGCGCGATCATACAGATATGAACGTACTTACTGCCGCCGCATCCGATCTCATAGCCGTTGAGCGCCAGAAAATGCTCGTCCGTCAGCTCGTTATGGGTGATAAACACCTCATGATCGGTGTACGCAAGCACGGAATAGCCGTGCGCGGCATAGAACTCCTTGAGCTGTTCCGGCGTCTTGGCACCGTCCGATACCGTGGAATGGCAGTGCAGATTGGCGCGGTAATGATGCACGGTATCCGATACCGGTGCGATCAGTATTTTTTTCATGTCGGGAAACCTCCGCTTACAATAAAGTATAGAAACAAAGCGGGCGGACATATCCGCCGCATTAATACAAAACGATCTCTTGTGACTTAGGATAGCATAATCGGCGCGTCGATGTCAAGAGCAAAAGCGCAAAACGGGAAAATTTAACCTTTTGTAACGTGCGAAAGATATCCCGCGCTGTAACACGCAAAAGCGCCACCGTCCGACAGGAAATCAGATCACCCCAAAAAAACGGGGCTGTCGCATGGCTTTTTCCATGCAACAGCCCCGTAACATATTCAGCGCTTGGACAGCACCCGGTTTTCGTAATCCCGAACGCGTCCGATCCATGCAGAGCCGACAGGCACACCTGCGCGGTCGCAGTATTCATCCCAGATATCGGAAAACGGCATGGTTTTCAGCTCCTCGAGCAGAGCGAGACGCTCGGTGTAGTTGCCGTCGGTCTCAAATCGCTGTAACAGCTCGGACGGCTCCAGAGCGGCATACAGAAGCGCCTTTTGCATATTGCGCGTACCGATGACCCACGCGGCAATACGGTTGATGGAAGCGTCGAAGAAGTCCAAACCGATGTGCACGCGCTCGTCGTAGCCGTCACGAAGGATCTCCTGCGCGATGGCGCGCAGTTCGTCATCAAAAATCACGACATGGTCGGAATCCCATCTCACGGGACGGGAAACATGGAGCATGGCGTCCTTGCAATACAGCATGACCGAGGATATCTTGTCTGACACCACCTCGGTGGGATGGAAATGTCCCGTGTCCATAGTGTACAGAATGCCGCGGCTCACCGCATATCCGAGGCAGAATTCCAGGGAGCCTACGGTGTAGCTCTCCGCGCCGATGCCGAATACCTTGCTCTCCACCGAATCCAGATTGCAGGAGCGGTCGCACGGTGCGGAAAAGATCTCATCCAGAGATTCCAGCATGCGGCGGCGCGGACCGACGCGATCTGCGGGAATGTCCTTATAGCCGTCCGGGAACCAGTAGTTCGTGATACAGGTCTGACCTAAACGGCGGCCGAACCACTCGGCAATGCGTCTGGACGCCTTGCAGTGATCCACCCAGAATTTGCGGATGGCGGGATCGACGTGGCTGACCGTGAAGCCGTCCGCACTGTAGGGATGGGAGAAGCAGGTGGGGTTGAAGTCCACCCCGTAGCCCTTTTCCTCTGCCCAATCCGCCCATGAGGCAAAGTGACACGGCTCAATTTCGTCCCGTTCCACCTTCTGCCCCTGATTGTCCAGATAAATGGCGTGCAGGCTGATCTTCTTTTTGCCGGGGATCAGGTCGGCGGCGCAGTTGAAATCCTCGCGCAGCTCTTCAATGTTCCCCGCTCTGCCCGGATAATTGCCCGTGGTCTGGATGCCGCCCGTCAGCGTGCCGTCCGGATTCTCAAAGCCGCGAACGTCGTCACCCTGCCAGCAGTGCATGGAGACAGGAATTTTCGCAACACGCGCCATTGCTGCCTCGGCATCCACACCCAGTGCAGCATAGCGTTCCTTTGCGCTTTCGAATCTTTGTGTCTGATTCATGGATCGTACCGTCCTTTCGGAATTCACGTTACGCCTTCTGCGTCAGGCAGCAGAAGCGCTCATAGCTCTCGTCCCACATTTCGGAGGAATCCGGCTCATATGTCTTGATCTCAAAGGAATTGCGGACGACCTGACGCGCCTGTGCAATGTCGGCGATTTCGCCTGCCGCAATGCCCTGCACGCACAGATTTCCGATGGCGGTCGCCTCCACGGGTCCGGCATAGACCGGTCTGCCGCAGGCATCGGCGCAGAACTGGCACAGAGGACCTTCCTTGGTGCCGCCGCCCACGATGTTGATGTACGGGGTGCGCGAGCCTTTCATGCTGTCGATCACCTCAACTGTCTGACGGTAGGAGAGCGCCAGCGAATCGAAAATGCAACGCACGGTCTCGCCCATGTTTTCGGGCACGTGCTGACCGGTCTGACGGCAGTATTCCGCAATGCGGCGCGGCATATTGCCGGGGCCCGTGAATACCTCGTCCGAGGGGTCGATGAGGCACTGCAAGGGCTTTGCGGCGCATGCCATCTCGGAGAGCTGATCGAAGGACACGTCGATGCCCTCGCGCTTCCACTGACGGCGGGATTCCTGCTCCAGCCACAGACCCATAATGTTGCGCAGGAAGCGGATCTTGCCACCCACAGCGCCCTCGTTGGTGAAATTATAGCGATAAGACTCTTCATTGATGATCGGCTGAGGAATCTCCGAGCCCATGAGCGACCATGTGCCGCTGGAGATGTACACAAAATCGGAGCCGACTGCGGGAACGGCGACCACGGCGCTTGCCGTATCGTGCGCACCCACGTGCACCACATCGGGATCAATGGCGCCGACCTCCTCCAAAACCTGGGGCAGGAGCTTGCCCACAACGGTTCCGGGCTGTGCGATGGGGGTAAAGATGTCGCGCGGAAGCCCCAGACGGTCGATGAGATCCCATGCCCAGTCGCGCTTGACCGAATCGAGAAGCGCACCGGTGGATGCTATGGTATATTCGGTCTCCTTTTTGCCCGTGAGGAAGTAATTCAGAAGGTCGGGAGTGAACAGAAGGGTCTTTGCCAGCGCCAGCTTTTCCGGATCGTAGCGCAGATCCGCCATGAGCTGAAAGACCGTGTTCAGATTCATGATCTGATTGCCCGTCTTTTCGTACAGCTCGTTGCGGGGCACGGTGCGGAAGGTGTATTCCTGCATGCCCTCGGTTCTGGCGTCGCGGTAGTTATAGGGATTGGCAAGAAGATGACCGTTGCGGTCGATCAGACCGTAGTCCACGCCCCATGTGTCGATACCGATGGAACGGATATCCTTATCTTCGCTGAGCGCGCACTTGCGGATCGAATTCTTGATCTCGTGGAAGATCCGCATAATGTCCCAGCAAAACGCGCCCGCCATGACGTTAGGCTCGTTGGGGAAGCGGTGGTTTTCGGCAAGAGTCAGCTTTTCACCGTCGAAGTGACCCACGATTCCTCTGCCGCTGGATGCGCCGAGGTCGATTGCCAGCATTTTCAAATCAGACATTTCATTATTCCTCCGTGTCTTATGTGTATCTTTCGTATCCTGCTTTGGTTGCCTGTATCGGCGTGGGAGCGGCTTATTTCAGCTCCACCACGGTAACGCCCGCATCGCCCTCGCC